>JASIBM010000298.1 GCA_030045175.1 Streptosporangiaceae bacterium
AACCAGGTCGCGAGCATTCCTGGCTGCGGCAACAGCACCGCGGGCCAAGACCCGGGCCTGTGCTTCCTTCACAGCGCCAAGATGCATAGTTCCAACCTAGCCAGCGGCCTGGCGTTCAGATCGCCGGGCTGGATCGCGCCGACCATGCGTTCCTGGCCGCGGTCGCATCGCTGGCGCCCCGCCGGGACGAAGGAGCCTGCGGCCGGCTCTCCTGCGGGATCGTGCGGGATCGTGCGGGTTAACCCGAACCATGAGTCAGATTGAATGGCTACATGACGCAGATAGCTGATGTGCCAGCCGCTGCCCGGGCGTCTGTTGCCGCCCTGGCGGGCTACGCCGATCTGGACTGGCAGCAGGTGCCCGCTGCCGGACTGGAGTGGAGCTGCTGGAAGACCGCGCTGCACATGGTTGATTGCCTCTACTTCTACGCGATGCAGGTTGTCTACGGCGACCCGGACACCTACCTGTGCACCGAGCTGGCCCTGGACGACAGCGCGTCGGCGCCGCGGCTGCTGGCCGCGCTGAGCGCGCACGCCGAGCTGCTGCACTGCATTGCCCAGTCCGCTGACCCGGACCTGCGCGCGCATCACAATTACGGTGCCTCCGACGCTGCGGGGTTCGCCGCGATGGGTGTCGTGGAGACGTTGATCCACACCTTCGACATGGTGCGCGGGCTGAACCCCGCGGACTCGTGGCGACCGCCTGCCGACCTTGCCGCGCCGGCGATCGCCCGGCTGTTCCCGCACGCTCCCAGCGGCGACCCCGCCGATGTGCTGCTGTACTGCTGCGGCCGCGCTGCCCTCGGCGAGTTGCCACGGCAAGCAGAAGACTGGCAGTGGGACGGAACGGTCAGAACCTGAATCCCGGCCAGGCGCGAGCGAAAGCCGAAGACGGACCCGGCGAGCAACGAGCGCTGGCGGGCCTGTGCAGCAGATGCGGGCTGGCGGCGGGCTGGGTGGCGCTGTGCCGCGCTGGTCAGGTCGTGATGTGCAGGAGCTGTTTGGCGGTGGCCCACCGGAAGATGACGTCCGTGGGGGCGTGACCGCAGATGCCGACCAGCAGCTCGGTCTCGCTGTCGCCGTACTTCTCGCCTGAGCCGACGTAGCCGGCGCCCATGGCCAGGCCGGGCGTGGCGCCGCCGCAGCGGGCGCTGCTGGCGTACCGGCCGAGGATGTTGTCGCGGTGTCCCCAGCCTGGGCCGTCGTCGTACATCCACGCGTAGTTCGAGCCGAGCGGGTTGCGCCAGCCGCCGGCCCAGTTGCCGCCCGCGCTGATCCAGCGTCCGCCGCCAGGGAGCCGGCCAGGCAGCTGGCTGAGCGGCGGGTCATCGTCGTTGCGCGCGCCGGCCTGGGCGATCGCGTCCAGGGATCTGGTGAGCACCGTTGCCGGGCCGAGCCCGCGGGCGACGCGTTCGAGGTTGACGGTCACGAACAGCTGCTCAGGGTGGGTGAGCTTACGGTAGGCCGTGAGCGAGAACGACATCGGGGGCAGATGCTCCAGGATCCGGCGGGCCCGGCTGGTGGCGCGCAGGACGTCGCGGTCACAGGAGATTCCGTCCTTCGCGGTCGAGCACGCGGGCAGGGCCAGGAAGTCAGGACGCGGCGGCAGGCTCTGGCTCGGATTGCTGGGCGGGAGGATGCCGGCCTGGGGGGCCGCGGGGGCCGCCGCGCCCGGCCAGATCGCGGGCCGCGCCGCCAGGGCCGCGCCTGGCGAGCCGAGCAGCGCAGCCACGGCCACGGCAGGGGCGCTAATGGCGGTCACGAGCCGGTGAATCGGCATGAAGGCTCCTTCCTGCTCGCAGGACAAGCTAGCGGGACGGCAGCACTGCGCACCCGGCAAAGCCCGGAATCCGATCAGATGCGCCGAACCGGCCCGGCAGCATCCATGGCCGACCAGGGTGCGCCTGGCGGAGCGGCGGGCAGGCGAGCGGGACGTCAGCGGCGCCCGGGTGGGATAACGGGTAGAGGTAGCTCCAGAAGGCAGCGCGGCACCGGGGTTGGCGCGCTCAGCACCTAGGGGGAGCCATGCGGGTTGAAGGAGCCGTGGCGCTGGTCACGGGCGCTGGCCGCGGTCTTGGCCGGGCATTCGCCGGGGAGCTGGTCAGGCGGGGTGCGGCAACGGTGTACGGAGCCGCGCGCGACCCCGGCGCCGTCACCGAGCCCGGCGTGTCACCCGTCGCGCTCGACATTTCCGATCCCGTGCGGGTCGCGCAGGCCGCGCGGCAGTGCGCCGATGTCAGCCTGCTCGTCAACAATGCCGGGGTGATGACCCTCAGCCCGCTCATCGGCGCGGCGAGCTTGGACGGCGCCCGGCTGGAGATGGAGGTCAACTACTTCGGCACGCTGGCCATGTGCCGGGCGTTCGCGCCAGTGCTGGCGGTCAACGGCGGTGGCGCGCTGGTCAACGTGCTGTCGGTCGTGAGCTGGTTCACCAATCCGGCCAACGGCTCTTATGGTGCCTCCAAGGCCGCGGAGTGGGCGCTGACCAACGGCATCCGCGTCGAGCTGGCCCGCCACGGCACCCTGGTCGTCGGAGTACACGCCGGTTTCATCGACACCGACATGGCCGCGGAGTTCGACGCGCCTAAGGTCAGCCCGGCGTCCGTTGTCAGGCAAGTTCTTGACGCGGTCGAGGCCGGCCAGCTCGAGGTGCTCGTCGGCGAGCGGACCCGGCAGGTCAAGGCGTCGCTGCCACGCGATCAGGAGCTGATCTACCCCCGCCCATCCAGGCAGCCTGGGACCGCCGGGACGGCGGGACCGCAGGCGACCCTGCCCAGCAGTAACGACACGGGGTCGCGGTGTTCGCGGAGGTCACGCCCATCATCTGACTGATCGGTGTCCCAATCGGCTCGCCATTCGGAGAATTCGGCGCGGACCGAATCGTCTACCATGCCTACCTGGAACTGAGCCTGGCGTCCTCTGGCGCCACGCCGGGCGGTGATATTCAACTTTGGCGACTACGGCAGGACTTGGCTGACGCTCGCCGATAACGTGGGTGTTAAGCTGATTCGGCTGAGCGTGAGAACTGACCAGGCAGCGGGGCTGAGGCGTCGATCATGTCGGGGATCTTCATCAACTACCGCAACATTAATCGCTCGTACGCGCCGATGCTCATCGATCAGGTGCTGAGGCTTCGGTTTGGCACCGAAAATGTCTTCCAGGCAGGCCGGTCTAACCATGCGGCTAGCTCTTTTGAAGAAAGGATCATGCGGCGGCTAGCCGAGTGCACGCTGCTGATCGCGCTCATCGACAAGCCCTGGGTAACCGAGGACCTGTATCTGCTGCAGAAGGACGGCGACTGGGTACGGCGGGAGATCCGCTACGCACTTGAGCACGGCAAGCAAGTCTTGCCTGTCCTGCTCGGCGGAGCCGAAATGCCCAAGTCTGCCGACGTTCCAAGCGACATCGCACCGATGACGAAGCTGATGGCCCTGCGGATGCGGCCGAGTACCGCAGACGCTGACCTGGAACGCCTGGCTGGCGAAGTCGAGCGGCTGGTACCTGATCTGGTGCTGGCCACCTTGACCGATCCGCCGCCGACGGCCAGGCCACGTAACGCTGCGTTGTTGCGGGCCGAGTACGAGCTCTACCCGTTCAAGCCGCGACCGGAGCTTGATGAACTGGTCCGCTGGGCCAGCGATCCGATCGGGGCGAAGGTGCGGATGGTTACCGGCCCGGCCGGGGCTGGCAAGACGCGACTGGGCCTGCGGGTATCCGCGCGGCTGCGCGGGATGGGCTGGCAGGCGGGGATGCTCTCGGCTGCCGCGGCCGACAAGGCGCTGGACCGGCTCGGCGCCATCCGGACCCCGTGCCTCGTCGTCATCGACGACGCCGAAAGGCGCCAGGCCCAAGTCGCGGCGGCGCTGCGATCACTCGCAGGCGCCCCTGATGCCCCCGGACGGCTGTTGCTGCTCGCCCGGTCTGACGGGCAATGGCTGGACGGGCTTTACTCCGACGCTAGCGATGGCCTGTGGACACTGGCGAAGGGAATCTCACCGGTGCGGATCGAGCCGCTGATGCCGGAAGCAGCCGACTTCAGCGAGGTCTACGACGAATTCGCCCGGTACTTCGATGATCCTCCCCCGCCGCCAGTGCCAGCTCCGCGAGCGGCGACGATGCTCCAGTTGCAGGCCGTCATCCTCGCGCACCTGGCTTCGCCCGGCGATCCGGCTGAATCGCCCTGGCAGCGGGTGCTCGACATCGAGCGCGGCTACTGGAAAGACGTGGCACAGGCCGTCAAGCTGAATCTCTCCGCCGCCAATATGGCCGAGATCATGGTGGCGGTGACCCTTTTCGGCGCCGACGAGCCGCCAGAGGCCGAAGAGCTGATCCGGTCGCTGCGCGCCATGCGGGGCCACCCGCTAAGCGACGTTGACTCCTGCCTCGACCTGCTGCGCGCGGTACTGCCAGGACGCTCACCGCTGAACCCGATCCAGCCCGATCAGCTTGGCGAGGACATCATCGCGGACTTCTTCCGGTCCCCGCAGGGCAGGCCGGACTGGTCGGGCCTAGTCGCCGTGCTGACCGACCGGCAGGCAGAGCGAGCCATCCTGGCTCTCGGCAAGAGCCTCGCTCGTTATCCAGATCTCGGCGATCACGTCGCGGCGTTTCTCCGCTACGCGCCCGGTCACCTGCTCAAGGCGGCGATAGCCGCGCTGCCATTGGTGCCACAGCCGGAACGGCTGGCCGAGGCGATGACCCAGGCGCTTGACGCCATCCCGCCGTGCGAACTGGACGGACTCGTCGCCACCTTGTGGCAGCGCGGCGAGGCTCAGGCGGCCTTCGCCGTCGCTGTGACCGAACGTGCGCTGGCGGCGGCACAGCAGGCCGGTCATATCGGCATCCCCACGGCGCGGCTGGCCCGGTTGCTCGCCACCCGCCTGGTGTACCTTGGCGGACGCCAGGCCGATGCCGTGCGGGCAGCCAGTGCCGCTGTTACCGAGCTTGAGGCGCTAGCCTGCCAGCCCGTCGATGACGAATTGACCGCCGAACTGGCCGAGGCGCACGCCGCGCTGGCGCTGGCACTGGACCAAGATCCGGGATCCGCCGCCAAGGCTCGGGCGGCCGGCGCCGCCGCGATCGCCGCCTACCGCGGTCTGCCGGCTAGCCAACGCCACGACGGCGCGCTCGCTACCGCGCTGCACAACCAGGCGATCCGCCTGAAGCGAGCTGGTCAGGTACCGGCCGCGCTCGCGCTGTCCAGACGCGCGCACGAGCTGACCAGCTCGCTGCACGACGCCCGGCCGGCCAGCTTCCGCTCGCTGCACGCCGATGTCGAAGACACGCTGTCCGAGCTGCTGTACGCCGACGACCAGAAGGCGGACGCCGAGCGGATGCGGCGCGACGCGCTCGGGCTGCGCCGCACGCTGGCGCAGGCCCGACCGGATGCCTACCGCCCTCAGCTCGCGGCGACGCTGTACAACCTCGGCTTGACCCTCGCCTCGGCTGACGGCGAACACGCAGAGGTACGTGAACTCTGGACCGAGTCACTCGGCATCTACGACGACCTCGCCCGGCATCAGCCGGGCCGATTCGACCAGGACCGCGCCAGGGTGCTCGACCGGCTCAATCGACTTGACAACCCTGGCCTGGGCGAATGGCGACCTGATGGCTGACCACCTAGCCCGGCTGTGCTTCGAAGGCGCGGGCGCCAGCGGCGGCGCGTACACGCCGCTGACCTACCGCCTCCGCCTGGCGGGCATTCGGCGACCCACCGACCACGTGGTCTATATGCACGAGGTGCACCACGCGGCGCTCAATGACATGACCGCCTGGGGCACCGCGCTACATGTATACGCCCGGCTGCCCGGTGCTTCGGGTCGGCAGTTCAAGGCGCTGCTGACGGCCTGCCGCACCACGCACGAGTCGCTGGCCACGTTCGCGAGCGTAGAGATCGCGTCCGCGCGGCACGGACCGCTGACGGACGTCTTGGCCGTCTACCCGACGTACGTGCCGCTATATGAGTCCACCGCCGGACTACTCGCCGGGGTCACCGGCCCGGGGCGGCGGCAGATCCTGGCGACCGCGCTGGCCCGGCTGTGCATGCAGACCCCGGTGCTCGCCGAGATCGTAGCCGCTGGCCCTGATGACTTCAGGATGGCCGCGATCCGCGACATCGATCGGCCGGACAGCCGCTGGAACTGGTTCGCGCGGCAGGGGCCGCGCCTGCCCGCGCAAGCCGCCGCGTCGGCGGATCGCGCGCTGGTCGAAGCTTTCGGCCGGGCCGCCCTGGACAGCGATGAGCCCGGCGGCGACCTGGCCCAGTCCACCGACCGGAGCCACGACGCGGCATGGGATTACTGGGAGCAAGCGGCCTACCAGCACCTGCGCGATGCCCTGGCGGTGACCCAGGCACGTACCCTCGACCTCAACGGCCACCAGGACGGTACCGCCGCCTTGCTAGCGCACGTCGCAGCCCGATACGGCGACATCGGCGTGCGCCCGGCGATGACCGCCGATCAGCGGCTAAGCGATGCCGCGCTGGCCAGTTCGATCCTTCAGCAGGTCCGGCACGATCTGAGCGGTGGTGACCCCTACCGCGCGGTGCTGATTCAGCCGGCTGACACCGCCAGCCTGGCGCAAGTCCTGGCCGAACGGCCGGTGCTTGGCGACCGCCCGGCGATGATCATCGATGTCAGGCCCGCGGCCAGGCTCGCCGCCTTGTACCAATGGCCGGGTGGCGAGCTGCCCGAACAGTTGCGCGCGCATGCCGGGCCGGTCGCCGCGGTTCGGGTGATGGTCGATGACGGCGAGCCAGGAAGCGCGGTGGGCCACGCGATCCTGCCCGCTCCCGGCGACCTGACCACGCTGGCGCGGCACTGGCGGGACCGCGGCCCGCTGGCGGTCTGCGCGAGTTCAAGCTGCTTCGCTGACGCCGCCTGGAAAGAGCGCTGGCTGCCCGTGCTGACCACGACCGGCAGCCTTTTCGTGCTGGTCGACGTCGAGCCGGACCGGTTTATCCCGGCCTGGTCGCGCGACGGCCGGGAAGTCAACGCGATCGGCGTTGATGTCGACGACGCCAGTGGTCAGCGCACCGCGCTGATGTTCACCCCCGATGACGGGGCGGTCTGGTGGCTGGTCCTAGCCGACGACGTCACCGTCCGGTTCATGGTCGAGTACCTGCGCGAGCAACTCAGCGAGCGGCTATGCACAGATGGCGAGGTGTTCGAGTCGATGCGCGACATCACCACGGCCGTGGTCAGCCACCTGCTGGCCACCGAGTCCTTCGTCAGCTTCGACGCACTGGAGCATGCTCATGGCCAGCGATGATCTCGGCCCGGTACTTGAGCACGCGGGAGTCAAGGCAACCCAGCTTCACCGCGCCGAGCTGAACATCATCGGTCGGACGGTCACCAAGGTCCGGCCAGAGGAGTTCATCGAGGCTTGCACCTATGCGCCGGGACTGTCCTGGGATGACGGTCAGTCCCGGCCACCCGGCACGTTTGAGATCCACGGTCACGATTGGTGGATCGACGTATCGGACCCGGCCAACCGCGAGTACCTGCTCGTGATCATCGTGGCGGCGGCCCTGGCCGATACGCTGCGACCGAATCTGCCTGTCACCGTCCGCTGGATCGCGCAAGTCATGCCGGGCGTGCTGACGCCGCAGTCGGTGCACACGGATAACGCCGGCCCGCACGTCAACCTCGTTCGCCTTGCCGACCCCCAGATCCCGGCCGAGCTGACCGACGACGTCAACCAGCAGGATTTCACAGAGTTCGTGGCGGCCGTCGACGCGGCTCCGGCCGTGCTGCCATTGCCAGCCGGCGGGGCAATCACGGTGACCAGATGATCGTCATCTTGGCCGCGCTCAACCTGGAGCACCAGGCGGTCAGAAGCCTGCTCTCGCCCCTGCGTCGGCTCGACCACCCGGCTGGAACCATCTTCGAGGTCGGCCGGCCTCCAGGTGGCCGAGGGCTCGTCGCCCTCGGCGTCACCGGGGAGGGCAACACCACTGCCGCGATCCTGGCCGAGCGGGCGATCGCGATGTTCCGTCCCCAGGCACTGATCTTCGTCGGGGTCGCGGGCGCGCTGCGAGACGACATCGCGCTCGGCGACGTGGTCGTCGCGACCAAGGTGTACGCGTACCACGGTGGGGAGGTGCACCAGGACGGGTTCCGGCCCAGGCCGCGGAGCTGGCAGATCACGCACCAGCTCGATCAGCTGGCCAGGCGGGTGCACCGGGCGGGATCCTGGAGGGCGCTGCTGCCAGCCGGGCAGGCCTGGCCTCTCCCCCAGATCCACTTCAGCCCGGTCGCCGCTGGCGAGGTTGTGCTCAAGTCCCGCGACGGCGCGTTCGCCGAGCGGTTGCGCCGAACCTACGGCGACGCGGTCGCTATCGAGATGGAAGGCGCCGGAGTCGCCCAGGCCGCGCACCTCAATGCCGGGCTGCCGGTGCTATCGGTCCGCGGTATCAGCGACCGGGCCGACGTGGCCAAGCACCATGCCGACAGCGCGGGCTGGCAGCCAATCGCCGCCGCCAACGCGGCCGCCTTCGCTATGGCAGTCGCCGCCAGCCTGAGTTCTTCAACGGCAAATGACCACCAGGCCGAAAATAGACTCGCACGACTGCTGGTCCAAACCGGCTCGACTGGTCTGCTGGTACCTCATCAGCTTCCTTCGACGCGCGGGCCGCTCGTCGGCCGCGTTGATCACCTGTCCAAGCTGGACGAGATGCTCCTGCGATCCGATGGCCAGACGGCCCGGATCGCGATCCTGACTGGCATGGCCGGCGCCGGCAAGACGGCGCTCGCGGTGCACTGGGCACACTCGGCCACCGAGGAGTTCGCCGATGGCCAGTTGTACGTCGACGTCCGGGGATTCGGACCCGATCCACCGCTTCAGCCGCGTGAAATCCTGAGCATCTTCCTCCGAGCGCTCGGACAATCCGAAGGCGCCGAGCTCGGCGGGCTGGAGGAACGCGCCGCCCGATTCCGCACAGCATTGAATGGAAGGCAACTACTGCTCGTGCTCGACAATGTCGGCTCCGTCGAGCAGATCCGACCGCTGCTGCCGGGCTCCTGCTCGTGCGCGGTGCTGATCACCAGCCGAGAGCGGCTGCGCGGCTTGGTCGTCCACCACGGCGCCCGGGTGCTTGAGGTCGACCGGCTCGCCCCAGCGGACTCGGTCGTACTGCTACGCACCGCGATCGGCGAGCGCGCGGTGGCCACGCCGGAGCTGCTCGCCGTTCTCGCGGACCGCTGCGCCGGGCTACCACTGGCGCTGCGGATCGCCGCCGAACGACTGACCTGGGAGGCGGGACAGCTCGCCGGCCTGGCTAGTGAGCCGACTCAGCCAGGCTCGCCACTGGACTTGCTCGACACTGGCGATGATCCGTATTCAGCCGTCCGCACGGTCTTTTTCTGGTCCTATCAAGCTCTCGCCGATCCGGCCGCGAGAGCGTTCCGGCTGCTGGGCTTGCACCCGGGCGGTGACTTCAGCCTTCCAGTCGCGGCCGCACTGCTCGATCGGCCTGCGTCGCAGGCGAAAACGATCCTGCGGACCCTGGTCAACGCGCACCTGATCACGCCGGTCGCGACCGATCGGTTCGGGATGCATGACCTGTTGCGCGCGTACGCGACCGAGCTGTGCGCTCTCGTTGATGACGACATCAGCCGACGGGGCGCCGTGGCCCGCATGTTCGACCAGTACCTGCACACCGCCGACCAAGCCGATTGCCTCATCATGCCGCATCGGTATCGCATCGCGCTCGATGGCGTGGCGGCCGTCGAGCCAGCGGCGGGCAAGCGCGCCGACGCCGCGCACTGGTTCGACCTGGAGCGGAACAACCTGGTGGACCTCTGCCGACTTGACCGCGCCGAGCTGGACAGCCGGCGCTGGCAGCTCGCCTATGTGCTGCGCGACTACTTCTATCTCAGCAAGCATCTTGACGACTGGATCGAGACTCACCGGCTGGCCGTCGCCGGGTGCGAACGACTTGGCGACCATCGCGCGGAAGGGATGATCCGCAACAACCTGGGTCGGGCGCTGCTGGAGGCCGGCCAGCCGGATGCCGCGGCTGCCCAGTACGGCAAGGCGCGCGACCTGCTCGAAGCGGCCGGTGACGTCCACGGCGTGACCGACGCGCTGGTCAACATGGCTTCGATCCTGCGCCATCGCGGAGCGTATACCCAGGCGCTGCGCGATCAGCTGGCCGCGCTTGCCTTCTACCGTCATGCCGGGCTGGAGCGGAAGATCGGCATCACGCTGCGCGGCATCGCGAGCACCGAGCTGGCGCTCGGGCGACTGGCGGATGCAACCGAGCACGCCGAAGAAGCCCTGGCCAAGGTCACCGGCCTCGGCCTTGATCTCGACGCGGCGCAGGCGCTCAATGTCCTCGCGCGGGTCCATCTGCGACGTGGTGAACTCGATCGCGCCGAAGCCGCCGGGCAGCGCGCGATCGAGCACAGCCGGAAGGCCAGCAGCGACTTCGAGCAGGCCCGGGCGCTGCACGAGCTGGGTCGGGTGGCCGAGGCAGCCGGGCAGCCTGGTAGGGCCAGGCAGCAGTGGACGCAGGCGCTCGCGATATTTTCCCGTCTCGGCGCGCTGGCCGCCGAGACGGTCCGGTCGGATCTTCAGAAGGCGGGATAATGAGCGAATCCCTGCCAGAGTCACAAGATCACCTTGACGCGATGTATTTCGGCGGCGAAGGTAACGGCGGCGGCCGATACACCCCTGAAGGCCTGTGGGATGTCTCCCCTGCCGGGCCCGCGACCAGCGCCGCGGCGCGCACGGTAAGTCTGCACGAGATGATGCACGCCCAGCTGAACGACTGCACGGCGTGGGGATCTCTGATGAAGGCCTACGCGGCCCTGGCCAGGTACGCCGATGATCGCGCCGGATACCGTGACGTCGGCCGGAACATCCTGCGAGCGTCCCGTCGCGTCCACGAGGTCTTCGCCACGTACACAGGAACGTGGATGGCGGACCGCGCGCAACCCATGGAGCTGCTAGCCGGGCGACCGGAATACCTCGACTACTATCTTGACGCCAGCTGGCTGGCCGCTGGCCTGCCGCGCGGGTCGCAGCTTGAGTGGAAGGTGATAGTCGGCTCCGTCCGGACGTGCATGCAATCGCGCGGACTGCCGGCCGGGCTGGAGATCGGGCTTGATCGCTTCAAACTGGCTGATATCCGCAGCCGGGACCAGCCAGACGTACGGTTCGGCCTCCTGCTCGATGCCGCTGAACAGCTCTGGCCTGACCTCATCGAGGAGATAGCCGGTCAATTCGAGCCAACCGAGCGCAAGACCGCGGTGACCTGGCTGACCGCCCCAGACGCCGACTATCCGGCCGGAGATACCGAATTCGAGGACCGGGTGGCCGCCACCGCAGAAAAGATCTGCTTCGACCGTTCGGCGGCAGCGTTGCGCGACCGTGGCGCCGAAGTACTCGGCTACAACGAGCACCAGGACTTCACCGAGGAGATCGTGGCCGCGGTGCACCGACTGGCACCGGCCGCAACGGCGTTCCGCGCGGCACCTGCGGACTCCGCCGAGGTGAACACGGCCATGGAGGACTTCGCGCTGGAGCGGCTGCGGATCAGGCAGCACCCGCTTCCGGCGAGGGTGATGCGGCTGGCGGACATTCCAGCACGGACTAGGAGCCAGGTGGTCGGGCGGACAGATCCGGCCGGATCGTACGCGTTTCTCGTAGCCAGAAGCGCCAACTCGCTCGCCAGCCAGCACGACATCAGCGATCAATCCCAGCCACTGCCCGCCGAGGCCACAGCACCGGTGGTGGCGGTACGCACCCTCAGCGGAACGCCAGAGCACCCGGTGCTGTGGCTCTGGCAGCTAGCACGGCCCGGTCAGCTGCGGGCGCTGCGCCGGCGGATCGGTGGCCTGGGCGTGATTTCAAACGTGTCCATGTCGCTGCTGGCCGACGAGCGCTGGGAGGACCGATGGCTTTCGCCACTGCTAGCAGCAGGATCCGTCACGATTCTCATGGACCTCAACCCATTCGTTCATTTCCAGCAATGGGCCAGCCTCGGGTTGCGGGTCCGTTACGCCACCTTGGAGGCGCGGTCGGAGACTGGCAGCACGATCGGGCTCGTGTGCGCCTGCGACAAACCCGGAACCGCGCTGCGATATGACGGGGCGATATTCCTCGCGATCTGCTCAGACGTGCAGGCCAGCGCGATAATCTTCGTGCTGAGGCAGCGCTGGCCTGATCTCGCGCGGCTAGACCAGGACATCATCACCCAGCGTCTTGACGTGCTGCGGATCACGCTCAATCACCTGCTCACCGAGGAAGCGAGCTTTACCTTCCTCGGCCCGCACGCGGCTGACTGAGGAGGCTGGCCGGCGCGAGCTGGAATGTCGCGAGGGCAGCAGACGATAATGGCAAATGGCGCCCGCCCGTGCGCCGGCCCTGGCAGCGAGGAAGGTACCGGCATGAGTGACCCTGATCTGCGCGAGCGCAACATCGACGCGGCTTTCACGGTCTACGACATCGACGCGGACGGCTTCCTTACGTCCGGTGACCTGATGGCGCTCGGGGCACTGGCATGTGAGCTGCTGCATATCACCGGGAGCCCGCGGGCCACAGCGATCTTGGATGGCCATGCGTCCTGGTGGGAACAGCTGCGCGCGGACTGCGACGCCGACGGCGACGGCCGGGTCAGCCGGGCGGAGTTCATCCAGGCCATGATCTCCGGTGGCGGTGATCCGCAGGCGCATTACGACCAGCAACTGGCCAGGCTGCAGATGCTGCTAGCCGCCGCTCTCGATGGCGACGGCGACGG
>JASIBM010000299.1 GCA_030045175.1 Streptosporangiaceae bacterium
CCGGCTGCGCGAGCTCGGCCTGGACACGCGGGCGCTGGCCGCCGCCGCGCGGCACGGCGCCGTGCTCAGGATCGGCGACCAGATCGTGCTCGCGCCCGACGCGGCGTCGCGGGCGGCCAGCGTGCTCGCCGGCCTGCCCCAGCCGTTCACCGCCGCTCAGGCAAGGACGGCCCTGGCGACAAACAGGAGGACCCTGATCCCGCTGCTCGAGCACCTCGACCGGGCCGGCCTGACCCGCAGGCTGCCCGACGACCGAAGGCAGGCGCTGTTAGCAGGCAGACGCCGTGAAACTCAGTGCGCCCTGGAGAACCGCGTCGCGCTCCAGGCGATGGCCTTGGGCGGCGGCTTGTCCGCCGAGATCCACCTGGCGATCGCCATGCCAGTCGCCGGGGCGTTGAGTATGCCGGTCCGAAAGTGCCCGGAGGTAAGCCAGGCGTTAGCGAGGCCAGGCACCCGGTCGATCACGGGCCGGCGGTCCGGATGCCTGGGCCTGAAGCAGCACCACTGGTGTGACACGCCCACTCCGCTCAGGCCGGGCAGCGCCGCGCGCAGGCTCGCGATGATCATGTCGATGACTTCCTCGCGTACCGCTGGGCTCTCGTCACCGTAGTCGAACGTTCCTCCCGCGAGCAGCCGGCCATCCTCGAGCGGCGTCGCCACGGGCGCGACCGTGCACGGCAGCCGCACCGGAGTCGGCTCGGTGACCAGCAGGTGGCCCTTGACCCGGTCGGACGGGATGTCTAGGTCAAGTCCGTCGAGCACGGGCGGCTGCCCGGTCGCGAAGACGACGGCGCCAGGGCTGATGTCGCCGGCCGAGGTGTCGACGCGCTCCACCCGGTCGCCGCGCACGACGACCGCGGTGGCGGCGACCCCGGTAGCCACCGCGGGAAGGCCCTCGGCAAGCCCGGCGAGCGCGCGCAGCGGGTTGATCCTCGCCTGATGCCTGATCAGCGTGCCGCCCAGGTGCCAGGCCAGGCCGGGCACGATGGCAGCGATCTTGGTCGCGTCCAGCCATTCGATGTTCTTCGGCTGGTGCGCGGCCAGCCCGGCGGGCTCGGGGGCCAGCCCGATCCAGTCGAGCTCGACGAGCCCGAGCCCGCCCGGCGCCAGCTGCTCGAGGTAGCGCCACCTTTCGAGGCTGGCTCGTTCCAGGTCGACGAACGTCTCCGGGTCGCTCCACTGATGCGGTTCCGGGATCAGCAGGCCGGTGGCGCCGCCTGTCGCCCCGGCGCCGAGCCGGCCAGCCTCGATGAGCTGCACCGATCCGAGGCCGGCGTCATGGACGGCCGAGGCGATCGCCACGCCGAGTATCCCGCCGCCGACCACGAGGACATCGGGCCGTGCGTTCGCGATGGTGCCGGCGTCGCGGCCGAGCACGGCGAGTTGCTCGCTGGTTAGCTGCGCGCGCCAGATCGCACCGGTTACGGTCATGGCCCCATCTTCGGTGATCCGCGGGGCTGGGAACGAATCGGCCGCCCGCCGGCTTGTAGCTGAAATGCATCGCAAGATCGGGAAGTAGGCTAGGCCAGCATGGCGGCGACCTTGCTGCACCGTCGCTGCCAGGTGAGGAGATGGCTCGTGCTCGCCGACTCATACGGCCGGGTTGCGACGGACCTGCGGGTGTCGCTGACCGACAGGTGCAACCTGCGGTGCAGCTACTGCATGCCGCCAGAAGGACTCGACTGGCTGCCTGCGCCAACCCAGCTCACCGACGACGAGCTGATCAGGCTGCTCGACATCGCGGTACGGCGCCTTGGCATCACCGAGATCAGGTTCACGGGCGGCGAGCCCCTGCTACGCCGCGGGCTAGTGGACATCGTCGCGAGAACCGCCGCGCTCGAGCCGCGCCCGGAGATCTCGCTCACCACGAACGGCATCGGGCTGACCAGGCTGGCAGCTCCGCTGCGCCGGGCTGGCCTGGACCGGATCAACGTGTCGCTCGACACGCTGGACCAGCAGACGTTCGTGGCGCTTGCCAAGCGGGACCGGCTCGCGGACGTGCTGGCCGGCCTGGCCGCCGCAGCGGCCAGCCACCTGGCCCCGGTCAAGGTCAACGCCGTGCTCATGCGCGGCGTCAACGACCACGAAGCCGTCGGCCTGCTGCGATTCTGCCTGGATCACGGCTACGAGATGCGATTCATCGAGCAGATGCCGCTGGACGCCCAGCACGGCTGGCGCAGGTCCGACATGGTCACCGCCGATGAGATCCTGGCGGCGCTGTCGGCCACGTTCGCGCTGAAGGCCGATGATCCGGATCAGCGCGGCTCGGCTCCGGCCGAGTCGTTCCTGGTCGATGGCGGCCCGGCGAAGGTCGGCGTGATCGGCTCGGTGACCCGGCCGTTCTGCGGCGCGTGCGACCGGGTCAGGCTGACGTCCGACGGCCAGGTGCGCAATTGCCTGTTCGCCAGGCAGGAAAGCGACCTGCGCACGCCGCTGCGCGCGGGCGCCGACGACGACGAGCTCGTGCGGCGCTGGCAGCGCGCGGTCGCGAGCAAGCTCCCTGGTCACGGCATCAACGACCCTGGCTTCTTGCAGCCGGCCCGGCCAATGTCGGCCATCGGTGGCTGACAAACGCGGCGACGAGAGCCTCGCCGCCGTCGTGCTGGCCGGAGGGCAAGCCAGGCGGCTCGGTGGTGTTGACAAGCCCGGCATCACCATCGGCGGCCGGACCCTGGTGTCCCTGGTTGTTGACGCGGCCGCCGATGCGGGTGCGAGCCGGGTCGTGATCGTGGGCCCGGCCCGGCCCGGCCTGACCGCGCACGGCGCGACCATCGAGGTCGCCAGGGAACACCCGCCGGGCGGCGGGCCGGTGCCCGCGCTGCGGGCCGGCCTGCGCCTTGTGACCGAGTCGTGGCTGCTGCTGCTCGCCGCCGACGCTCCGTTCCTGCGCGCGTGTCACCTGCGGACCCTGCTGCTCGCCGCCCGGTCGGCGGGCCATGCCGTCCTGGCCGACGATCACGACAGGCCGCAATGGCTCTGTGG
>JASIBM010000300.1 GCA_030045175.1 Streptosporangiaceae bacterium
CGCACGGCGGGTGAAACTCGGTGCGCCGGCGCGTTCGGCCGGCTCGCCGGCCGTCACGGCATCGATTGGCCTCGTGTCATCCATCGCGACGTCACCCCGCTCAGATCAGCTTGCTGCTCAGCGTGGGAATGGACGTTACCAGCGGGAGACCAGGCGGATCACCGAAATCACGTATATTTCCCCGGCCCTTTGCCTGCGTGCCGAATCGGCTCCCGACGGTCTGCCAGGCAGACGGAAAGGCGTGCATGGAAAGAGCTTACGCGGGGCCTACGCCGGGGGTGAGTTCGCCCGTAAGCCCCAGGACGCTTGCAGCGGCTAGCGCTCCAGTGCGCTGAACGAGCTCCCGTTACCGGAAAGTTATAATGTCGCTGATGAGCTATCGGACGGCGTCGGCTAAGCACTGTCTCGGCTCGATCGTGGTGGCGCTCGCGCTGATCATCGCAGGCCCTGCCGCCTGCGCTACGATCGCCCGGCCTGCCACGGCCGGGCGATCCAGCCAGGCCAGCGTTTACTTTCGCACCCTGCGGCCCGGCGCGAAGCTGCCCAGTGGCGCGTATTGCGCCACGCTCGTCAACTCCTGGCCGCTCGCCGACCACAGGCCCGCCAACAAGCCGTACAACAGCAGGAAGGGCCGTCACGTCGGCGCGAGGTTCCTCGCAGCGGACGGCCCAAGGGCGCAGCAGCTGGCCAGGCGGATCAGCGGCGACTTCACTGGCACCACGATCGACATACTGCGGTGGGCGGCCTGCAAGTGGGGCATCGACCAGGACATCGTCTTCGCCCAGGCGGCCGTGGAGAGCTGGTGGCAGCAGGACACGCTCGGTGGCTGGAGCACGGACGCGTCCACGTGCCCGCCCGGTCGCGGGCTCGGCCGCGAAGGCAAGCCTGGCCAGTGCCCGCATACTTACGGGATCTTGCAGGACACCTACCGGCCCGGCGACTGGCCGGCCATCGCCCGGTCCACCGCGATGAATGCGGACGCCGCCTACGCGGTCTGGCGCTCATGTTATGACGGCTACGAGACCTGGCTCAACAGCATGCCCAGAGGCAGTCAGTACCACAAGGGCGACATCTGGGGCTGCGTCGGACGCTGGTTCTCTGGCCAGTGGCGGAACCCGCCCGCACTCGGCTACATCGCGCAGGTGAGGAAGTACCTGCGCGAGAAGATCTGGCTCAAGCCGAGCTTCCGCTGGTGAGCTGACGGCGCAGCTTGGCACCAGTGGTGGGCAACGAATAGGCGTAGACCTCCCCGTCGCCAGGGACGTTGATGTAGACGACTCCGTTAACGACGGCGGGCGATCCTCCGCCTATGTAGCCGGTGACGGCGCCCCACAGTGGTGCGCATGTCTTGGCGGTGCTGGAAAGCGAGCAGTTCAGCGACCCGGCGGCGTCATATCCGTAGGTCCCTCCGTTGGTCGAGGAGAAGTAGACGACGCCGTTCGCGACGGCGGGCGACGACATCGTCACGTACCCGCTTCCACCGGGCGCAGACGCCCACAGCGGCGTGCACGTCTTCGCCGTGGCGGTCCCTGAGCAGTTCGTCGACCCTGCGGCGTCGAACGCGGAGAGCGTGCCGCCCGCCGATACGGTATAGACGATCCCGTTGGCCACGGCGGGCGTCCCGCCGGTCCCGCCGGTCACCGCAGTCCACAGGGGTGAGCAGGACGCGGACCCGCACCCGGCGGCGTCATACGCATACATGGGGCCGTTCCACGTCCCGACGTAGACGGTGCCGTCCGCGACCGCTGGCGCCGAATAGGTGGTTCCTGCGGTAGCCGTTGTCCATATCGGCGGGCACCCGGTCGCCGGCGCGGGAGAACAGCCACTCGCACTGAACGCGTAGAGCGCTCCGTTCGCGATGTAGATCACGCCATTGGCGACGGCTGGCGAGCCAGAGTTACCGGTACTGGCGGGAAGGCCGGTGGTCGTCCACATCGGAACGCAGATCGTCCCGAAATTCTCATAGGCTTCGCATCCTTGTGATCCGGACGCATCAAAAGCCGCAACGTACGCCCCGCCAGCACTCGGGGCGATGCCGTCACCGTATCCGGGGACGTAAAGGATTCCGTTGGCGACCACCGGTGAGCCGCTGCCGGGCGTGAATCCCGGGCCAGTCGCCTCATTCGTGCTAGTCGCCCACAGCGGAGTACAGACGGTCGGCGTGCCTGAGCAGTTGGTCACGCCCGCGGCGTCGTAGGCTTGGACGCCTTCCGCGTCCGTGACGAAAACGACTCCGCCCGCGATAGCCATGCCATCGAAATTGGCAGCTGGCGCTGACCACAACGGGGTACAGCTCGACGGCGCAGCCGAGCAGTTGGTCGCCCCGGTGGCATCGTACGCATAAAGCCGGTTCGTGGATACCACGTAGAGGACCCCGTTGGCAATCAGCGGCGCCGTATCGCCTGCGTAGGTCCTCGCCTGTGACAACGAGCCAGCGTTACCGGGCTCGATCGTCGTCTCGTCCGGCTGGTAGCCGGCCCGGTCCGGGCCGTAGTTCAGCTCGGGCCAGCTCGCGGCTCCGCTCGTCCCCGCCAGGCACGTTGCAGGCAGGCTGTCTCGCGGTACTTCGTCAAGCTGGAAGCTGGTCAGTGGCTTCAGCTCGGTCACGTGCTGCCCGGCAAGGCACTCGTAAGTCTGATCGTCGATCGGATGGCCGAACCCGTCAGACTCCACTTCCCACCGCTGCAGCGTTCCGTTTATCGAAGATGTAACGATGCACCGAGGCGAACATGTTCCGTCAGTAGTTCCATCAGGCGCCAGCACGGTGCCCGCCGTGTTCGCGATCCAGGA
This sequence comes from Streptosporangiaceae bacterium, assembly GCA_030045175.1. Taxonomy (GTDB): domain Bacteria; phylum Actinomycetota; class Actinomycetes; order Streptosporangiales; family Streptosporangiaceae; genus Chersky-822. The sequence continues at coordinate 2,791 of JASIBM010000300.1, forward strand.
ATTGACGGCCGGATTCGTCAAGTCGACAGCCGCGTCGTTGGGACACACCCCGCCGACGGCACAGGATTCGCCCATGGACTCGACTCCGAATTCAAACAGATTCTGAGTCGCGCCACCCCCTGGTATCTTGGTGGCGCCAGGAATAACCCAAGGACCCCCGCTGTCGCCCGGCATCGAATAGGACTTGCCCGCGCTGTGCTCAAGACACCAGTCATCGGGAACTTGGCAGGGGTACGCGGGCGAGTAATCCCCCGCAATAGTGCGGTTCAGCGTCTGGGCAGGGACCCTGTCCTTGAACTTGATTTCGCAGCCCTCCGATGGTTCGACAACACCGGCGGTGAGGCCGTACCCGTAGTCGACGGGCGACGGCGACATCACGGGCAGCGTTCCGCCAGTAGTTCCCGAAGCGCCCGGTGGCACGATGGCCAGCGGTGTGAGAGGGCTCGACGCCGGAATGCGTGACGCGAGCTTCATCAGCGCGAGATCCACATCGGCTACGCCGCATTGCCCGAGCGGGACATCAGGGTCGAACAACTTGATATCCGAAATCTCGAATTTAGTCGGATTAATACCATGAAAATCTACTATAACAGAGAAATCTTGCGTTGGGTCCTTGACCGGGAGCTGTCCCTCGGCACCCGTTATGACGCAGTGGGCGGCGGTCAGCACCCACTGGGCAGAGATAAGGCTCCCCGTGCAGGAAGCGCCTGACTCCTTGTTCCTGATGAACACGGCCCACGGATTCAGCACGGGCTTCCCGCCCTCGACCGCTGCGGCAGGGTGGCCTGGCGCGACCACCGCAGCTCCGACGGAGGCCACCACGACTACCATGATAAGCAGGAACTTCCGGCTGATCCGGTTCATATCGCCCCCCAATAGCCCCATGAGCGAGAGTGGGTGCCCCGTGGGAGCCCCGGCAGCAGTCGAGCACAATCCGGTGGTCAGGGCAACCGTTATCAGGGCAATCGGCCGCTTTCGAACCGCTGACCGGAGCTGACACCGCGCATGCATGCTCCGTTCATCCAGGGCTGGTGCCAGAGCGAGGATCTGGGGTGGACAAGCCAGCGGCTGGCGATGCCCGTGTTAGGCAGAGCCTCACTTGCAGGCCGTCACTGGCGCGGCGGTCAGCTTCATGCCGCTATGGCTACCCCGAGCACGACCACGGCGCAGCCGACGAGGGCGGTCCACTTGGACACCGGAGCTAGCAGGGCTCCCACCGGGGCGGGAGACAGCGCGATGGCCGCGCGGAGCATCAGTGCCTCGGCCAGGCAGGTGAGCCCGGACACGATGATCTGGGCAGCCATGACGATTCCTCTCCGCCTGACTCGCGAGCGGCTTCCTTCTTTCTGTGTACCGTCACAACGCCATGGGCATGCATGCGAGATCTGTCGGATCCGGGAATGCTAATGGCTGCCGGTCGTCAGCCTCGCGATGTCAGTAGTACTGCACCAGGCAGAACTCATGACCTTCGGGATCGGCCATGACGACGACAGCTCCCTCGTCGTAGTCGTGTCGCTCGCCGGTAGACCGTCCGCCGAGGCCGGTGACGAGTGCGATTGCCTCATTGACATCGGCGACGGTGACGTCGAGGTGGATGCGGACCTTGCCCGTCTTCGGCTCGGGAACCGGCTGGAACACGAGCCGGGGCTCGGGATCGCCCCGCTGGCCAAGGTAGACCCAGCCGTGCTGGGATGGCCCAGGCTCACGACCTAGCAGAGCGCTCCAGAAGCGCGCCACCCGTTGCGGGTCAGCGCAGTCGAAGGTCACACCCGACAACACGTTCGCCACCTTCACCACCCTACGACCGCGGCCCGACCCCAGGTGACCCTCTGTGCCCGCGTACGCGATCTGTCATCGACCATTTTATTTGATATTATGAGATAGGGTATTGACAGTGACCTGCAAAGATTCTACGCTTTCAGGCGTGATAAGGGCGTCGGCGCCGCCAGGGCCCCGTGGCGTGCCGCCGCTCGGCCTGCTGCCTCACCTGGCCCGGGATCCGCTCGGGACCTGCATGCGTGCCTGGGAGCAGTACGGCGACGTCGTGCGGCTTCCTGTGCTCAACGGCTCGGTGTACCTGCTTGCCCATCCCGACCATGTCGAACGCGTGCTAGTCAGCAGGAACTCGAACCACTGGAAGGGGCGGTTGTTCTCCCGGGCTGACTTCTTGTTTGGCAATGGCCTGGTGCTCAATGACGGCCCCAGCTGGCATAAGCAGCGGCGTATCATCCAGCCGGGCTTCCACAACGACCGGCTCAAGTCGGCCATCCCCGTGATGCTTGAGGTGATCAGCGACCAGGAGCGGCGATGGGAGCGGGCGCAGCGCGAGCACCACACGGTTGACGTCGAGTCAGAGATGACGACGTTGACGCTCGACTTGATGGCGACGGCCATGCTCGGCGTCAGGCCTGCGATGCAGGTGAGATGTCGAGGACGCAGTTGCGTGACGAGGTCATCACGCTGCTGTTCGGCGGCTATGAGGCAACCGCGCACGCGCTGTCATGGACCTGGTACCTGCTTGACGCTCACCGTGACGTCGCCGACCGCCTGCAGCAGGAGGTCGCCGCGGCCACGCCTGGCGACGTGTCTGACCTGACCTACACCAGACAGGTAATCGACGAGGTGCTCAGGCTTTACCCGCCGTTCTGGGAGGTACTGCGGAGCAGCTACGAAGCCGACGATATCGGCGGGTACACGATTCCAGGCGGCGCGTCGGTCCTGCTCGTGCCCTGGCTGACCCACCGGCTGCCCGGGTTCTGGGCGGACCCGCTGTCCTTCAAGCCTGACCGCTGGAGCGGATGGCAGCCGGAGCACAGGCAAGCGTACTTCCCCTTTGGCGCGGGGCAGCGGCTATGCATGGGCCGCCCGCTCGCCTTGCTCGAGATGCAACTGGTCATAGCCACGCTGAGCCGCCGGTTCAGGCCGCGGCTGGTCGGCGACCGGCCGGTCCGCGTGCACGCGCAGAGCACGCTACGCTCGCGGCGCGGCATCCGGATGGCGCTGGACAGCGCGTGACTCTGTGGTTCAGCGGCCTGTGCTGCCGGGAACCATCGGTCAGGTACCGGGGCGGCCGGGCGGGGACAGCTGGCCGGGGACAGCTGGGCCGTGAGGTGCTAGGCGATGCCGAAGGTGTTGATCTTCTCCGGGTAGATGCGGATGAAGGACTCGCCGAACCCAGGCCCCAGGTGCGCGCCGCCGGCCGGGATCGCCTCGGCTCGCCCGCGTATCTCGAGGAATCGTGGCGTCCACGGGTCAACCGACGCAAGATCGTCGACCACGATCGCCGCCCAGCCGTTGGCCTGCACATCCCGGTACTTCTTGGTGGTCGCCACGTGGTGACCACCAATGTCAATGGTGCCGAGCTCGCCGTTGTAGCGGAACGATGTCGGCACGACGTGCGGCTTGTGATCGGCGCCAGTGGTCGCCAGCCGGCCAAGCCGCTGGCTCGCGAGGTACTCGATAAGCGGAGCACTCAGCTTAGGTGACGAACTCAGCTCAGTCATGGACCAAGTAAACAACTTGAAGCTCGCTTCACGTCAACTCCGGGGGCGGGGGTACTTCCTGGATCAGGCGCCCAGCCCGATCGCGGCGGCAGCGCGGTGGCAGCGCGGTGGCTGGCGGCCGCGCGGCAAGTTCATGGCACCGGTGGCGCGCTGTTTGCGCGTGGTGTAGGACATAGTTATCGGCATGGCCCTTTCGTCTCATGGGGTGGGGTAACCAGTCATGACCAGTCATCTGCGTGTGCTGATCAGGTCCGTCGCCGTCGCGTCGTCCGCGCTGATGGCCGTGGGGCTCGCCTCGCTCGCGGCGGCGCAGGCCGCGACCGCGGCCGGCAGCCCGCCGCCGGGCGCGTGCACGACCTTCACAGTCAAGTCCGCCGACGCGTTGTTCGGGGTCGGGGGCGGCACGCACCTGACCGAGCATCCTAAGAACCACGGGACGGGCAGTAACGAGACGAGCGTCTGCACGATCGAGCATGACAAGACGACGCTCACGGTCACGACCACTAAGTATCCGACCGGTTTCGGCGGGCCGTACAAGTGCTACGCGCGGCCGAAGCTTGGCTCTGACGCGGATGTCTGCGTCGGCACCATGAAGGCAGACCCTGGCACGTTCGCGATCTACAAGAAGGGCACCGTCTACTTCTCCGACGATTTCAGCAAGACCCTTCCGGACCAGGGCAAGGCGCTGTACACGTTCGCGCTGGCGCAGTCGAAGGCATACAAGGGCTGACCCCGCCGGCCGGGGTGGCCCGCCGGCGGCAGCTGGCGGGCCTGGGCTTGGTCACTCAGCCATCGGCGGCTTGCCGCGGCCGTATTCGTCGTGCCAGTTCCACCAGGCGTACGGCTGAGCCTGCGGGTAGCCGTCGGGTGAGTCTTCCCAGGCCTCCTGGCGGCCGAGCGCGGTGATGTCGAGGTAACTCCAGGTGCCGCCCAGCGCCTCGTCGCCGCGGTTGTTGACGAAGTAGGTGCGGAACACCTTGCCGTCGTCATCACGGATGAACGAGTTCGTGCCGTGCCATTCGCCCACCCCGAAGTCGGCGTCGAACTGATCGGTGATGGTGTACCAGGGCATCGTCCAGCCCATCCGGGCCTTCAGCCGCGCGACATCGGGCTGCGGCGCCCGTGAGGCAAACACCAAGGTGGTGTCCCGGGCATTCAGATGGGCCAGGTGGGCGACCTGGTCGGCCATCATCGAGCAGCCGACGCACGCGTGGTCGGGCCAGCCGGTCACGCCAGGCTCGAAGAAGGCCCGGTACACGACCAGCTGGCGGCGGCCCTCGAACAGGTCGAGCAGGCTCGCCGTGCCGGCTGGGCCGTCGAAGCCGTAGTCCTTGTCCACCGCCAGCCACGGCATCCGCCGGCGCCGCGCGGCCAGCGCGTCCCTGGCGCGGGTCAGTTCCTTCTCCCGCACCAGCAGTTGCTGGCGCGCTGCCTCCCAGTCCGCCGGCGTAACGACCGGCGGGGCCTTCATCGCGTCCATCGTGATGCCTTCCTTCCAGCTCAGATCCGTCCGGTCCGCACCCGCCCAGTTAGCTATCGTGCGACCAGGCCGGCGGCGCCGGCAGCTACGGCGTCGGGCGGTGGATTGATGATAAGGAGAAGGTCCTGGCGCAGCACTGGAATGCGCGCGGCTGGCGTCGGCTCGTGCCCCCGGTTTGCCGTAATTTAGGCTCCTGATCGACTGGGCCAGGTTCAGCCGGGCGTGCCAGGAACACGCCGCGCCTAACATGGCGGCCATGACTTCTGACGACCTCGCCGCGCGCGTACTCGCCGCGTCCCG
>JASIBM010000301.1 GCA_030045175.1 Streptosporangiaceae bacterium
CTGGAGATGCTCAGCCCGGACAGGTTGATCGCGGCGTTCTTCTTCACGAGGTTGTAGGTGAAGGCCACGTCGGCCGGCGTCATCGCCGTGCCGTTGTTCCATTTCACGCCCTGGCGGATGGTAAACGTGATCGTCTTGCCGCCGTTCGACCACTTGTAGCCCGTCGCCAGCCAGGGGTAGTACTTCGGCGGCGCGGCAAGGTCGAACTGGAGCAGCGGCTCGTAGATCAGCCCGGTCGCGCCCATGCCCTGCGGGGCCACGGTGGGCACGAAGGGGTTGAAATCCTGGGTGATCGAGCTCTCTGGCGAGCTTTCCATCACCAGCGTGGTCGCCGTGGTTGTCTTGGCGCCGGCGCCAGCGCCTCCTGATGACGAGCTCGACGAGCACGCGGCGAGCCCGGCCGCAAGCAGGGCGACCGCGGCGACGGCCACGACCCTGCCATGCAGCGAATATTGCCTGGTCATTGTCACCTTCCTGTGCACAGGTGATTGCTGGATCCCCCCTGGTATCTGGTCGTGAGCTAGCGCGTGGTCTCCTCACCCCCTTCGTGCTCGGCAAGGACGTCAGGGGCAGCGACGTCGAGCCGCCAGCAGGCGGCAGCCCGGGCCTGACTAATGCGCGCCATCGGCGGTGCCTCGTTCCTGCACCGGTCCTGCGCGAACGGACACCTGTTGCTGAACTGGCAGGCGCCAGCTGACGGTGCGCTGGCGTGCTCCACGCCAGACCGGTTGCTGTTAGCGCCGTTTCGCAGCAATCCACCGAGGTTGTCCGGGTCCGGCGCCGACCGGACGAGGAGCTGGGTATAGGGATGCGCCGGATGCTGGGTGACGTCTTCGGCTGGCCCGTGCTCCACGACCTGGCCGGCGTACATGACGATCACCTCGTCGGCGAAATACCTGGCGGACGCGATGTCATGGGTGATGTAAAGCAGCGCCAGGTGGAACCGCTGCCGCAGGTCGTCGAGCAGCGTCAGGATCTCCAGCCTGATGGAGACGTCCAGCATCGAGACCGGCTCGTCGGCGAGCAACACGCTCGGCCTCGCGGCCAGCGCCCTGGCGAACGAGACCCGCTGCCGCTGCCCGCCAGAGAGCTGGTGCGGGTACTTCGCCAGGAATTTTTCTGCCGGGGTGAGGCGCACCTGTTCCATCAGTGCGGCTGCCTCCCGGCGTACCTGGTCACGCGGCATCGAGCCGTGATGCAGCCGGATCGGGCGCTCAATGTGGTAGCGCACCGTGTGCGCCGGGTTGAGCGAGGCGAACGGATCCTGGAAGACGAGCTGGACCTCGCTCTTGTACTGGCGGAACGCCCGGCGGGTTGACAACCGCACGGGCACGCCGCGCAGGCTGAAAGTGCCTGCCGTCGGGATCTCCTGCCCGGCCAGCAGTCGCGCGACCGTGGACTTGCCCGACCCGCTCTCGCCGACCAGCGCCACGACCCTGCCGCGGTGCAGGCTGAGCGAGACGTCACGGACCGCGTGCAGCACATGGCCGCGCGAGAGCCTGAAGTCCTTGCTCAGCGACGTGGCGTCCAGGACTAGCGACTCGGACCCGGTGGCCGGCGTCGTGTCGCCAGGCGACTGAACGCTGGGAATGCTCGGACCGCTCACCGGTTCACCTTCCTTGCGCGACGCCCGTTCTTGCCGCGACGCCCGTTCGCCTTGACATCGGCGTCACGGGGGGTTCCGCCCCCCTGGCTAGCAGAGCGGGGGGTGACGTGGCCGTCGGGCAAGACGAACGGGCAGGCCGTCACGTGCGTCGGATCGCTGGATGAGGCGACATGGGCCAGGCGAACCTCGATCTGGCTGCACGCGTCCGTGCCCTCGGTGCAACGCGGCAAGAACGGGCACCCCGGAGGCGGCTGGTGCAGGTCAGGCGGCGAGCCGCCGATCCCGGTCAGCTCCCGGCGCGGGCCCCGCAGCGATGGGAAGGAATGCAGCAGCCGCTTGGTGTACGGGTGCGCGGGCTCGTGGTGGATCTCGGCCGCGGTGCCGACCTCCATGAGCTGGCCGGCGTACATCACCGCGATCCGGTCAGCGAGCTCGAGCAGCAGCGACAGATCGTGGGTGATGAACAAGACGGCGAAGGCGAGCTGTTCCTTCAGCTCTAGGATCTGCGCGAGGATCTCGCGCTGCACGACGACGTCAAGCGCTGTCGTCGGCTCGTCCATGATCACGATCTCCGGGTCAGTGGCCAGCGCCATGGCGATCATGACTCGTTGCCGCATTCCGCCGGACAGCTCGTGCGGGTAGCTGCGGAGCCGCGCGCGGGGGATGCCCACCATGTCGAGCAGTGAGCCGGCCTTCTCGATCGCCTCGCCGTGGGATATACGCAGGTGCGCGTGGATGACGTCGACAAGCTGGTCGCGGACCCGAAGCACCGGATTGAGCGCGTTCATCGCGCTCTGGAACACGATCGCGATCTCTCGCCAGCGCAGGCTCGTGAGCTGGCCTGCCCGCAGGCTCAGGATGTCGACGGGGTGCTCCATCCGGCGACCCTGGTAGCGCACGCTGCCGCTTGTGATGAGCGCTGGCGGCCTGAGCAGGCGGCACGCGCCATAGGCCAGCGTGGACTTGCCCGAGCCGCTCTCGCCCACCAGGCCGACGACCTCGCCCGGGTGCAAGTCAAGGCTCACGTTGTCTACGGCCCGCACGTTGTCGCTCGGACTCCCGTAGATCACGGACAGCTCGCTGATCGAAAGCACCGGAGTGGCCCGGGGGGACACGGTGCTTCCTGGGGACGCCCCAGACCCCAATGGCCCGGAACCCCCTGTGGAATTCGCTCTCATCGCTGGCCTCCCCATTCGTCGAGCAGTGAACTGCGGGAGAACGAGTGCACCAGGCTGGCCAGCGTGCCGCGGCGCTGCGGGGCCTGCGTCAAGACCGGCGTCGGGTCGGTGGGTCGTAGCGTGCGCCCGCCGATCCGGGTGGCGTGGTTGGCGTCCCGCAGGCGCGGGTTACCGAGCTCGTCGAGCCCGGTGTTCAGCAGCACCAGGGAGGTGCCTATAAGCGCCACGGCCAGGCCGGGCGGCACGAACCACCACCAGGCCCCGAGCTGGAGCGCATCCTGGCTCTGCGCCCAGTAGAGCATCGTGCCCAGGCTCCAGCTCGACAGGTCGGTGAGGCCGATGAAGGCGAGCGCCACCGAGGCCCCGATCGCGTAGAGCACGGTGTTCACGAAGTTCGCCGCGATCAGGCTCACCTCGTTCGGGACGATCTCGAAGACGATGATCCGCCAGGTTCTCTCGCCCGTCTCGCGCGACGCGGCGATGAAGTCGCGCCCTCGGATCGCCAGTGTCTGGGCGCGGATCACCCGCGCGCCCCACGGCCAGCCGAGCACGCTGAGCACGAGCACCAAGGGGGTCTGTCCCGCCTGCGGCAGGTAACCGAGCAAGACGATGAGCAGCGGCAGCGCCGGGATCACCAGGAACACGTTGCTGGCCAGGGACAGCAATTCGTCCCACAGGCCGCCGAGGAAGGCGGCGGACACGCCGACCAGGACCGAGAGCACCGTGGCCACCAGGCCGACGAGGAGCGCGAGCTCGAGGGTCATCCGGATGCCCACCAGGAGCTGCGACAGCACGTCCTGACCGCTCTGGGTGGTGCCGAGCAGGTGCGCCGCGTCTGGCGCGTGCAGCGAGAGGCTCGGCAAGGGGTTCTGGTAGGACGGGTCGTACGGCGAGAGCATCGGCCCGATGACCGCGGTGAGCACGAACAGCCCGAGCAGGATCGCACCCACCTTGGCCTTCAGGGGCAAGCGCCGCCAGCGGCCAAGCTGGCGAGGCGGCGGGGAAGCCGCCCCCACCAGGTCAGTCAGGGGCAGTGCGGCGGTCATCGGGTTGCCTCCCTCGCCCGTACCCGCGGATCGGCCGCGACGATGACGACGTCGACGATCATGTTGGCGAGCAGCACAGCGAACGTGATCACCAGGAAGACCCCTTGCATCAGCGGGTAGTCGTCCGAGGTGACCGCGTTGAACAGCAGCAGGCCGATGCCCGGGTAGGAAAAGACGATCTCCATCACGATGGCCCCGGAGACGACGAAGCCGAGCGCCAGGCCAAATCCCTGGAGCTGGGGCAGCAACGCGTTGCGCGCCGCGTAGGTCAGCACGACCCGGCGGGTTGGCAGGCCCTTCGCCTGCGCGGCGAGCACGTAGTCCTCGCCGATCGTGGTGATCATCACGTTCCGCATCTGGAGCATCCAGCCCGCGACCGAGGTGATCACGATCGTGAAGGCGGGCAGCAGCGAGTGGTAGATAGCGCTGCCGATGAAGTCCCAGTGCCAGCCGGGGATCAGCCCGCCGGCGTACCCCGAGCCGATCGGGAACACGTGCAGCCGCAGGGCCAGCAACGTCAGCAAGATCAGGGCGAGGAAAAAGTACGGGATCGCCTGGAGGAACATCAGGCCGGGCAGCAGGCGGTCCAGCCAGCCTCCGTGCCGCCAGCCGGCCAGGATGCCGAGCCCGGTGCCGATCAGGAAGGCCATCACGGTCGCCGTGCCCACGAGCGTGAGGGTCCAGGGGATGGTCTCGCCGAGCAGCGTCGACACCTGCGCCGGGTACGAGGAGACCGAGATGCCGAAGTTCAGGTGGACGACGTCGTCCAGGTAGGCCAGGTACTGACTCCACAGCGAGCCCGGGTGGCCCACACCGAGCATCGCCTCGAGCGCGTGATAGGCCGGCGGCTGCAAGTTCGGGAACTTGGACATGATGGCCTCGACGGCGTTACCAGGCATCGCTCGGGGCAGGAAGAAGTTGGCCGTCAAGGCCACCCACGCGGCGATCGCGTAGAAGCCCAGGCGGCGAAGGATGAAGGGCATCGCTGGCGCCTAACTGATCGTGTCGCGTACGAGATCGTCGCCCGGCCGCGCGTCGGGGATTACCAGATGTCCAGCCGCGGTACTTGCCTGGCGCGCCGCAGGCACGACCGGCTGGACCGGCAGGCGCGTCACGGCGCCTGCCGGGCAGCCACAGCTCCTGCGCAGCACGAGTTCCGTCGGCAGCAGCCGCACGATCGGCGGCAGGTCGGGCCTTGCGATCCGCTCGAGCAGGCGATCACACGCCTGCTCGCCGAGCGCGCGCATCGGCTGATGGACGGTCGTGAGAGTGGGGTCGAATATTCCGCCGACGAAGATGTCGTCAAAGCCGACCACGGCGACGTCCTCGGGCACCCGCACTCTGGCCCCGGCGAAGGCCTGGAGCACGCCGATCGCCGTCTGGTCGTTCGCGCAGACGACCGCGTCGGGCAGGTCGGTGGCGTTGGCGGCGAGCAGTCTCGCCGCAGCCTCCTCGCCGCTTTGCACGCTGAACGTCCCGTTGTAAGCGCCGATCAGCCGGCTTTGCGGATGCGCCCGCAGGACGTCGTCCAGGGCAAGGCGCCGCTCCTTGGCGTCAGGGGCGCTCGGCGGGCCGTCGACGTGGAAGAGCCGTCGCTTCCCGTGGTCGACGATGAGGTGGGTCACCACGGCCGCTGAGCCGGAACGGTTGTCCGCCGTCACGACGTCCACCGCGTGCTCGGCGGGGTCGCCAGCGACGATGACGATAGGCAGCCGCCTGGTGAGGTGGGCGAGAACGGAGGACGGCACGAGTCCCTCGCCGATGAGCAGGCCATCGACCTTGCCTGACAGCGCGAGCAGCCGGGGCAGGTCAAGGTCGTTGTCCTCCTGCAGATAGGTGATGAGCACCGACCAGTTCTTGTGGCGGACGCGCGACTCCACTCCGCGCAGCACCTCGTCGTAGAAGGTCAGGCTCATGGTCTCGATGTCGTACTGGTTGGGCGCGAGGCCCACGTGCTCGACGCAGACCAGCCCGATCACGTCCTTGCGGCGGCGCGACAGGCTCTGCGCCGCCCCGTCGGGGACGTAACCCAGGCGCTCGATCACCTCGAGAACGCGCTGCCTGGTGCTCTCACGGACCCGGTCCTGTCCGTGCACCACGCGGGAGACGGTTGCGGTGGACACGCTGGCTATCCGGGCGACGTCGTAGAGCGTGACCGTTCTTCCCGATGCGTGGTCAGCGCCGTCTCTTCCCGATGCGTAGTCAGCGCCGTCCGCGGGCAACGGGCCGGCCTGCCCGGCCGGCTCCTCCCGCTCACTCATAGACGCACCCCCAGACCCAAATCACCTGATCTAACCGCTTACATCAGAGTATCTAAGCGCTTACACTAAAACTCGCGGCACGGGTCGTCAAGAGCCTTCCGTCGGGGATTGGCACGGCTTCCAGGTCGCGCGAGGAGAGTCTGATGACGGCAGCAGGGTTGGCCTCTGATGGTGCGCTGTCCTTCCCGCAGGGCTTCGCCTGGGGTGCGGCGACCGCCGCCTACCAGGTAGAAGGGGCAGCGACCGCCGACGGGCGCGGGGTGTCCATCTGGGACACGTTCAGTCACCTACCCGGCAAGATCCGCAGAGGGGACACGGGCGACATCGCCTGTGACTCTTACCACCGGTACTCCGAGGACGTCGCCGTCATGGCGTCCCTTGGCATCACCACGTACCGGTTCTCCGTGTCCTGGCCACGCGTTCAGCCGGGCGGGAAGGGGCCGGTCAACCAGAAGGGCCTGGACTACTACCGGGCGCTCACCGAGGAGCTGAGCAGGCATCAGATCGCGGCCGCGGTCACGCTTTACCACTGGGACCTGCCTCAGGAACTGCAGGACGAGGGCGGCTGGGCCGCGCGCAGCACGGCAGAGCGGTTCGCCGAGTACGCCGCGATCGTGGGACAGGCGCTCGGCGACAGAGCCAGCCGGTGGATCACGCTGAACGAGCCGCAGGTCGTTGCCAGTCACGGCTATCGCACCGGCACGCACGCCCCCGGGCTGCACGACGACGAAGCCGCCGTCGCGGCGACGCATCACCTGCTGCTCGGCCATGGCCTGGCCATGCAGGCGCTGCGCAGCGTGCTGCCGGCCAGCGCCGAGGTTGGCATCACGCTGGACTTGCACCCGGTGCGCGTGCCTGACGGGGTCGCGCCGCACAGCGTCGAGCAGGCGCTCCTGGCCACCGACGCCGAACTGAACGGGCTCTTCCTCGAGCCGCTGCTGCGTGGCAGCTATCCGGACCGTGCCAGGGCAGCGCTCGTACCGGGCGCGCCCCTGGTCGCGCCGGGTGACATGGAGGCGATCAGCGCGCCCATCGACTTCCTCGGAGTCAACTACTACGCCCCGGTGTACCTGCGCCCAGGCGACGCCGAGGACCTGCGGCAACACGAAGAGCCTGCTCGCTGCGAGCTGCCTGGCGTGGTCGAGTACCGGCCGGCCGGGCTGGAGCGGACCCCGATGGGCTGGCTGGTTGATCCTGATGGGCTGTACGACCTGCTGCTGCGGTTGTCCAAGGAGGCGCCGGGCCTGCCGCTCTACATCACAGAGAACGGCTGCGCGGCCGAGGACTACGTGAGCCCTGAAGGCGCGGTCAATGACCTGGAGCGGGTCAGCTACCTGCACAAGCACCTAGCGGCAGCGGCCAGGGCCGCGCGGGACGGCGCCCAGCTGGCCGGGTATTTCGTCTGGTCCCTGCTCGACAACTTCGAGTGGAGCTGGGGCTACCAGAAGCGCTTCGGCATCGTGTTCGTGGACTACGAGACGCAGCGCCGCATACCCAAGGCGAGTGCCAGCTTCTACTCGGAGGTAATCCGGGCGAACGCCGTGCCGCCGCTGCCCGCCGGCTCATCAGGGGCGAACTTAGGGCGTGCGCCGCGGCTGCGCCTGCGGCTGCGCCTGCATGATCGCGGACTGCCGCCGGCAACTTCCTGCGACGGCAGTCCGTGATCATGCTGGCAGGCTTGTCCTATGGTGACAAGGACAGCTGAGGGCGGCCGAGATTCTGGAGCTGGCGCATGAGTGAGATGACGGAAAGCGCCGCCCCAGCTACCGATGTCTCTGAGTCCGCCCAGCCATCGGCCGCGGGCGGCTA
>JASIBM010000302.1 GCA_030045175.1 Streptosporangiaceae bacterium
TCACGACCATGCCGCTGGCGTTGAGGCGGTGCACGTAGGTGGCGATCGCGTGCCGGTAGATGGCGCCCCGGTAGGCGGGGTTGATGTAGGAGTCGCCGTTCCAGCAGGCCTCGTTCAGCGGGACCCGGACCGCGTTGATCCCGTAGCTTTTCATCACCTGGATCGACGCGGTGCTGTCCGGGCCGTCGAAGATTCCACGGTCTTGCGCGCACATGAACTCGGTGCCCGAATGGTCCACGCCGTGCAGGACCACGACCTGGCCAGAAGCGCTGACCAGCTGGTTGCCCTCGACACGCAACTGCGGCGCGACAGTAGCCGACGCAGCATTTAGGCTTGGCGTATCGGCCGTCCGCGCCTGGCTCCGCGACAGCACGGCGTATGCGATGACGCCGGCCACCAAGGCCACCACTCCGACGCCGCCAGCTACGTAGCGTGGCCGGCTTACGGCTGGAGCTTTGCTTCTCTGCTTTCCGAGTGATTCTCCGTTCGGCTCGCTGCGGATAACGCGCGCGATAGTCGAGCGGAAGTTCATCCGACCTCCAGAGCAAGTCTGTCTTGATGGTCTTCGGCTAACTGAATCCGGGCTTGGCCTCCTTCTTCGCTTCCGTTAGCCGATAGGCCCTCGGCAGGCATTGGGGTCGCCGACGTCCTAGGGCGCTGGTTATCCGGTAGAGCCTAGGAAAGTTCCAGGCGGAAATTGTCCTGCGGGTGAATGGATTTCGCATAAGCCAATTGGTGGGGATGTGCCTACCGCAACAGTGGTAGCCCGAGCCGCCGTCAGGCGGGGGCGCGCGGACCCAGGCAGCGGTAACCGACATGACCGAATTATCATACTTGATGTCACGCGGTGGTCAAACACGCTACAGATCGCTCACAGGCGCGACAGGCGCCTCCACTCGGGAGGCTCGCGCAGGCCCGGCGCCTGGTTCACGGGGAGCTGGGCACGGGGTAGTTCACGGGGAGTCTGTGCAGGCCCGGGGTCGCCCCCCGGGCTCCGTCCAGCTCAGCCCGCGTGCCGAATAGTCCGCTTTGTCGTGCCGGACCGCGGTGCCCGACAGCAACGTGGAGCCCTTGCTGTCGCGGGGGCAGCAGCAAGGGCCCCAGGTTGCTGCGCTGTGTGCTGATAACAGCAAGGACTGGGGCGGTGTGCCGTGGGGAGCGGGCCGCAGGCCGAGCACCCGGCGTGGGGACCAGGGGGTCGTTCCCCCAGGCCAGCACTGCGGCAGCCGCCGGAGCTTCGGGCTAACCGGGGCGGCCAGGCTGGCACGAGCTGAGGGTACGGCTGGTGAGCAGGGCCCGCCCGAGGGCGTCCCAGGCCCCGCCGTAGTAGGTCGGGTAGTCCTGCTGGAGCAACACCGCCTGGCGCAGCAATCGCGAGGTCGCCGCGCGGTGCCCAGCCGCCTTCGCCGCCGCGGCGGACGCGACCAGCGCGAGCCCGAAGGGCGTCGCCTGCAAGACGGTGCCGTCGAGGGCCAGGGCGAGCGCTCCTGACCGGCGCCGAGGTCGCAGCAGCGGCCACCATCGGCTGGCGAGCACCCTGGCCCGCTGATCGCACGACGCGGCGAACCAGATGACGGTCCGCTGCGCGTTGGCGCCGTACTGTGGCTGCGCCTGGCTGCCGTCCGGAGCGGGCTCGGGCCGGGCCGTCCCGCCACGGCTGAGCACGGCCCAGTCGGGTGGCAGGAGGCGACCGCCGTGGCTCATCTGGCTGACGATGCGCACGGCCCCATCGGCCATCCGATGCCACTCGGGGCGGCCATCTAGCCGCGCGAGGCCTTGCAGCGCCGGCAGCGACCAGTAGCTGGGATTGATGGTGGACGGCGATCCGGTGGCCCACGGCCCGGCGGTGAGCACCGGCACGCCACCTGGGCCTGGTGCCACCTCGCGCGCCAAGATGCCATCAGCGACGCGGCGGCCATCCCGGTGCGCGAGGGCCGCCCCCGCCCCGTCATAACGCAGCAGCGCCCAGGCGATCAGCAGGTCGGCGTCGCTGGCGGACTCCTGACTGATGACCCGCCCCGCCCGGTTCGTTTGCCAGGCGAAAAGGCCGTCTGGGAGCTGCAGGTGATGGCGGGTCCACCCCCATATCCGCCAGAACGCGCCCCCGTTGCCGTTCACCTCCGCGAGCAGCATGCCGTACGCCTGGCCCTCGCTGACCGTGTCGTGGCCCTGGTCCAGGCGCACTACCCGGCCATCGGCTTTCGCATAGGTGCCCAGGAACGTCGATGCCGCCGCGCGCAACGCGCTCACGCTGACCGCGCTGATGCCGACGAACGTCGCCGCGAGCGTGGCGCAGGCAGCGAGCACTGCCGCGCCGAGCACGGTCCTCTTGCGCCGCGCCGTCCGCCTGCTCAGCCGCGCTGCCAGCTTCTTAACCTGCCGGGCCAGTTCGCTCGCCTGACCTGTGCGTACTCGACCGTGCCGCATCACCGGGCGGCGCTGCCGATTCACCGGGCGGCGCTGCCGCATCACCGGGCGGCGCTGCCTTCCGGCTCGCCCCCTGGGGGCCATCAGGCGCAGCTTCGACTCGCTCACGTTGTCTCCTTCACGACCTGTCCGCGCGAAGGCCTAGCTGCGTTGCCTTGGCAACCGCGTCCAGCTGAGAGCGCGCGTTCAGCTTGCACAGGATCGAGCGGACATGCGTTCGGACAGTGGCGTAGCTGATGTGCAGCAGTTCGGCGACGGCCCTGTTGTCGATGCCGTCGATCATGAGCGCCAGGATCTCCTTCTCCCTCGGCGTCAGGCTCGCGAGCACCCGAGCCTGCCTGGAGCGCTCGCGGGCGACCTGGCGGCGCTGCGTGAGGGCGGTTGCTATGGTGCCAGCGGGTATGAGGTTCTGCCCCGCGGCTGCCGCGCGGATCGACTGGACTATCTGCTCCCCGCTCGCCGACTTGAGCACGTAGCTGCTGGCACCGGCCTCGATCGCGGCCAGCAACCGCTCATCGCTGTCGTCGGCGCTGAAGAAGACGATCGCCGTGGTACAGCAGTGCGCCCGAATGCGCTCTGCCGCGTCGGCGCCGGTGCCATCGGGCAGATGGAAATCGATCACGGCCACGTCGGGGCAGACGTCGGAGGTAGCGGGCGTCACGTCCGCCACCGAACTGGCGACGGCCCCCACGGTCAGATCCGCATAACCCGCGAGCAGAGCGCGAAGGCCCTCGGCAACGATGGGGTGGTCCTCGACGATGAGCACTCCGATTGGGTCATCGCGGTCACGCGGCGCGTTCATGCCCTGCCTCGGGCTGCGCCGGCAGCCCGTCACGCGGGATCCAGAACTCGACCGTCGTCCCGGCGCCCGGCGCGCTCTCTATCCGGCACCAGCCGCCGGCCAGCTCAACACGTTCACGCATGAGGATCAGCCCGATGTGCCCGGGACGGCTCTCCACGTCGGCGGGGTTGTACCCGACGCCGTCGTCGGCGATCCGGGCGAGGCAGCCGCCGCCAACCTCGCGGAGCTGGACATGAACCGTGCTCGCCCTGGCGTGCTTGCGCACGTTGGCCAGCGCCTCGACGGCTGTTCGATATATCAGGACGATCGTGCTTGAGCGCCGGCATCCCGTGCACTCGTCGCTGAGCTGGTAAGCGATCCCCAGGTCGGCGCGCATCTGATCGAGGACGGTGCGCAGCGCCGCGGCGACGCCGCCATGGTCCAGGCTCGTCGGCTTCAGGTCGAAGATCAGCTGACGCAGGTGGCCGAGCGCCATGCTCAGCGTCTGGGCAAGGTTGTCGAGGATGCCGAGTTCATCGGGATCGTGCAGCAGGCTCCTGAGTTGCGCCAGGCGCAAGTTGGCCGCGCTGAGCACCTGGATGGTGTCGTCGTGGATGTCGGCCGCGATGCGAGCGCGCTCGTCTTCCCTGATCCGGATGATGTGGTCAAGGAGTGCCTGGCGGTCGCGGTCGACGGATTGCTGGAAGCTGAAGCCGAGTTCCAGCACAAACTGGGCGCGCTTAGCGTCGGAAATGTCCCTGATGCTGATGACGCTTGCCGTGCCACGCTCGGTCTGTATCGGGATCACGTTGACGTCCGCTGGGAACTGCCGCAGATCGCTGCTGCTGCCGACCAGGTCTAGGTGCTGGCCCGCCCGTCGGCCGGGTACCGCGGCATTGGGCAGCGTGATCGACTGGCCGGGGAAGAGCGTGCGCAGCGACTCGCCTAGCAGCCGGTCCCGCCCGTAGCCGAACAGTTCCTCGGCCTGACTGTTCACCTTGTTGATCTGCCCCTCACGGTCCACCATCACCATGGCGTCCGGCGAAAACTCAAAGAGCTGCAAGAAGCGGCTCTTCATCGGCTATCCGCGCCCTCGTCGGCAGCTTCGTGCGCGCCGCGCTGCCGTGCGGGCGCGCTACCCGCCTCGGCCTGCGCCTCCGGCGCCTTTGCCTGGCGCCCGGAACGCTGGGCGGGAATCTGGACGTCGCCGCGGGCAACCGATAGCGATGGCATCGCGGTACCGAGGGGAGCGGTGAGGACGTCATAGTGGCTGCCTATGCGGTCTTCCCCGGCGATCGCCGCCGCCGCATCCCAGGCGGCGGCCCAGAACGCCCAGTCGTTCCTGTCCAGCACCTGCGCGACGGCCATCGCCTGCCTGCGGGCGACCGCCGCGGCGGCCAGGATCTGCCGCCACTCTTGCTTCGACGCGGTGTCATGCAGCTCAGCCCAGGCTTGCGCGCGGTCCAGGTCGCTGCCCTCCTCCCAGGCGCGCGTAACGGCGCTGAGCTGCTCTGGCGAGAGCTCCTGGAGATCGCTGACGAGCTTGAGCACCTCGCGCGTGTGGGAACCGAAGATCAGTTTCATGGAAGGCTCTCCCCATGGGTGATCATCGATGGGTCTTGGCCGGCGCCCCGCCCGGCTTGCTTGGTGTGGGCGCGGGCGTGGGCTTGCCGCCGAGGCTTGGCGGCAGCACGTACGGCTTCTGCGGTGGCACGGTGACCTGCTGCCCAGGCGGCGCGGTCACCGAGACCTTCGCCCTGGCCGTGCCGTGGCTCTCCTGGCCGACCATGGTGAAGATCAGCTGAGGCCCGACACCGCTCGGGACGAGGTACTGTCCCGCGGACGAGGCGCTGCCCTTGCTGTCCACCCGGAACGCCGTGACTAGCTGGCCCGCCTTGCCCTGGCCGCCGCCGAGGTAGACAAGGACCACCTCGTTGGCCGCGAAGCCGTTGGCGTAGAACGTCAGCATCGTGCCCGGCATGGCGCCGTACGTGCTCGCCTGCGCCGATGGCATGTAGGGCAGCACGGTGAAGCCCGAGGTCACCGTCGCGCGGCTCTGCGTGCCCATCGCGGTCAGCCGCTGGGCGCCCCTCAGCCCGAACGGCACGACGAAGCTGACGGCGAAGTGGCCAGTGCCGTCGGCGGTGGCGGTCAGCGCGGGAGTCCCGTGAGAGGCGTTCAGGTAGACGACCACGGGTTCGTTGGGCGCGAATCCGCTGCCCGTGTAGGTGATCGAATGGCCTGCCTTGACCGCGTAGGGGTGCGGGGTGGTCGTCGGGTACAGGCCGAGCATCAGGTACGGGGCGGTCGCCGTCGTGTGAGTCTTCTGGCCGACAAGCACCATGGTCGTGGGCCCGGTCGGGGCGATCCCCACGGGGACGGCCGCCATGTGTATCGACCCGGTGGGATCGGCTGTCAGGGTGGCCGCTGGCGGGCCGCTGACCCGGCCCCAGTAGACGTTGACCTTTTCGCCTGGACCGAACCCGGTGGCCGACACCGTGGCGGTGTCGCCTGGGTGGCCGGCCGCCTTGCCTGCGATCGTGGCGGTGCCCATCCCGCCAGGGGTCGCGAGGTCGGCAGTGGCCTGGGTGCCGTCGGGCTCGGTGACGATCACGGTGGCCTTGGGCGCGGTCAGGCTGCTAGGTATGGTGAATCCCGCGATCACCATGCCGTTGCGCGTCACCCGGCTGTGCCCGACCACGGTTCCCTTGCCCGTCCGCGCCGTGCGCATCGCGATGGTGACCGGGGTCGCCACCGGGAAGCCGCTGCCGATGACCTCGACATGGCCGCCGGGGTTGACCAGGCCCGGGTTGAGTATGATGACCGGTCCGCCGCCAGCCGAGATCCGCCGCCCGCCGATCGTAACGGTCGGCGTCGGGGTCGGCTTCGGCGCCTTGGTCACTGACGATGGCGCCTTGGCGGCGTGGTGGCTCTGGGTCTGGGCGACTACGTGAATAACCTGCCAGAGTATGACAAGGACGACGGCGGCCCCCAGCACTGACTTCCAGCTGGTCTTTTTTTGCTTCCTGCCGGGCGGGGCTTGCCTTTGCATCCCGCCGGGCGGGGCTTGGGCTGGCGGCCTTTGCATCCCGCCGGGCGGGGCTTGGGTTGGAGGCTTTGCCTTCGATCGGTTGTGCGTCATTACGCCCCCATGGTCACTTCTGTACGCGATAGATCGCGAGCTTCACGTTTCCTCGGCTGGCGTGCCAGACTTCTATCGAGTGATAGTCAAGGGCATCTAGAATATACCCCTCCTGGCCGCCAGTATTGTTGAGTATCATTGCGTGCTTCATGCCATTTGACAGCACGATATAATCTATGTTATACCACTTCGCTCCAAATATCTTATTCCGTATCGGCGGGTCGGATGCCGCATTCCAGTGAGACTGGGCGTATGGGTAGTACGGGCGCACATCATGGAGCTGGACCCAAATGTCATCGTCGGTAATGATCTTGTCGTCTGGCGGGATGTGCGCGCGGACCCAGGCGATCTCCTCCTGCTGCAAGTACGTCAGCGGCAGGTAGTAGACGTCGGCCAGCTTGAGCACGCCGTGTTCCCCGTGGACTATGACGTAATCGCCCGTGGGCAGGAACAGGAACGTCGCCACGCACGCCAGGACCAAAGGTATGGCGACGCGAGCCGTCCGGGCGAAGACCCGCCGCAGCACCCGGTCCCCGACCAGGCCGATGTTCAGGGCGAACATCGGGATAAGCGGTATGACGTAGAAGTCGAGTATCACGCTGCCACGGGCCAGGTAGAAGGCGATCTCGAGGGCCAGGGTGCCCGCCACCAGGAAGCCCAGGTTGCGCTCCTTGTCGCGCCATCCCAGGTAGAGGGCGATCAGCGTCGCGACGCTCCCGGCGCCGAACAGGAATCCGTCCTTAGGCAGCCAGATCGTGTACAGGTAGCTCCCGTGGGCGAACAAAGTCCCCTGGGTGCGGTGGATCTGGTACCACATCTCGTAGAGCAGCGAGACGTGCCCTTGCGGCTGGTGGTCCAGGTTGAAGTCAAGCTGCGGCGGAAACAGCTCGCCCTTGAGCGTGGCGAACAGGAAATAGATCAGGATGGACGCGCAAGCAGCGAACATCCAGAACGTGAGCACGAATTTGCGGTTCGGATAATCCTTGGTTTGCCGGCTGAGCAGATAGTAAATGGTCGGGCCGAAGAATATCGCGTTCTCCTTGGTGAGGACGGAGATGCCGAATACGAGGCCCGACCACAGCCCGGTGAAGAGCCGCTTCTCCCGGCGTAGCAGGAGATATATGCTCAGCAGCACCCAGAAGATCATTATGTTATCGAGCAGTATCATTCGCTGGTAGTAGATGGCCAGCGGCGAGAAGTTGAAAAAGAATGTCGTGATCAGCGGGGCGAGCAGGCCGCCGCCCGACAGCCTGCGCGCGATCTCGAACAGCAGGAACACGCTCCCGGCGTGCATGATCAGCATCAGCACCCGGCCGCTGTTCACCGGGTTGCCAAACGTCTCGAATTGCCGAGGCAGCAAGATCTCCCAGAGGGCGAGGAGAAGCCAGCCAGCCGGGGCGTGATCGTAGTAATAGGTCTGCGGGCTAAGCCGGCCCTCGCGGATGACGGCCCAGGCCCGCTCCACGTAGATGCCCTCGTCGGTGTTCCAGAGCGGGTACTCGAACAGGTGATAGCCGTGCGTGATCAGCCCGCTGGTGATCGCGAAGGCCAGGGCGATCTTGCCGGCCCGGCTCAGCGGCTGCCGCCCGCCGAGCAGCCCGTTCGCGCTGGCCGGTGCCGCGCTGGCCGGCGCCGCGCTGGCCGCGTGGCGCGGGGCCCCTGGCGTGCGCGTGACGCCCCCCACTGCGGTGACCCGGTCATGCTGCATGGTCGTTCACCACCTCGACTGGGCGATCGGGCAGGTACAGGCGGTGGGCGCCGACGTGCTCGGTCTTTTCCCAGTTGCTGACGCCGCGAGCCTGACGCGCCACCGCGCGCAGGGCCGCGTAGGAAAGGACAAGCTGGTAGGGAAACCACGCCAGCACCATGCGGAAGAGCGCCTTGGGCGACGCCTCCAGGTCGTGTGCCCCGGCGAACTCGTACAGGCCGACGGCCGACGTCAGGAAGTGCGCGATGAACATCGTCACCGGCAGGTAAGAGATCAGCGCGACCAGGACCGGGGCCTTGAAGGCAACCATCGTAAGCAGCGAGAACGGTATGTAAACGCCTAGGAGCGCCTGCCCCTGCGGGAAGGCCAGGGTGTAGCAGGCGAGCCAGCGCTGCTTGCGGCCAGGTAGCTTCTTCCAGTCACCCTTGCGCAGGGTCTGCATGAAGCCCTGGCTCCACCGGGTCCGCTGACGCACGAACTGCGCCAGCGTTGGCGGGGTCTCCTCCATGGTCACGTAGAGGTCGTCGTAGACGACGCGGACGCGCTCGCTGGCGACGGAGAGGCGAATCCCGATGTCAGCGTCCTCGGTGAGGTTCCCTTCATCCCAGCCGCCCATGCCGGAGATGACGGCGCGATCGAAGAACACCGTGTTGCCGCCGAGCGGTATCGCGCCGAGGCGGGCGTGATAGTGCAGGCGGCTCTTGAACCAGAAGAAGTACTCGAGCACATTGAGCGAGGAGTACCAGCGAGAGTCGAAGTTCATCAGCTGCACGCCAGCCTGGACGACCCGGACCCGTTCGTCGAGCATGATCGTGTTCACGACATTGAAGATGTCAGGATGGGGGTCGTCCTCGGCGTCGAAGATTGTCACCACATCATGCTTTGCGCATGCTAGCGCACAGTTCAGCCCGTGCGGCTTGTTCACCGGCCCGCCACGGAATATGACCACGGAGACGTTCCTGAGGCCCTGCCGTCGCAGGTCCCTGATTTTTTCTTCCGCCTTGCTAATGGTTCCCACGTCGTCTGCGGCGCAGATCACCAGAATCTGGATCAGATGAGCCGGGTAATTCGCTCCGGCGACTCGCCCTATCGTGGTCTGGATTACCGCTTCCTCATGGCGCGCGGGGAGCATGACGGTAAAGGACAGCCGGGGCTCCCTGAACACCTCCGGCACGTCGGATTCGGACGGCGGCCGATTCCAGGTGTACAGCGTGAGGTACAAAGTGTGTCCCGATTGTAGGGTGATAAGGATTGACATCAACATCAGCACGGCGTAGACGACATCTCGCGCCATAAGGCTTTTCCCCACACCCAGATCATGCTCAAGGCATAGTTGCCGGCAAAGCCAGCCGCGATGCCGAAGAGGTTCGCCAGCAGGAAGTAGAAGCCGACCTGAGTCAGCGACCAGACTATTAGGACATTTATCCCCAGTCCGGCAAGCGATGCGAGGTTGAACTTTGCGAGACGCCTGACGGACACCCTGCGAGTGCCGAACGTCCAGTGCTCGTTCAGTAGGTAGTTGGTTATCACCGCGAGCTCGACTGCTACCGCCGACGACGCCGCTAGCGGCAGACCGAGTTCGTGGGAAAGCACGTAGAGAGCTGCCGTGTTAACTCCTACGCCCGTGCAGCCGACAGCTCCGAACTTCATGAAAGTGATGGTTTTCGCGCGTCTGACTTGCGTGGATGTCGCATGGCTTAGCAACGAAGCCCCCGAATGCGATCGGTGCTTGAGCAGTGGTCTGCTTTTATGCTCGTGACGATCCCCGCGCCGCTCGCACGCCCGCGGCAGGCGATGTGCCTAGGCGGGGGGGCCGGGTCTACCCCAAACCAACTCGTGCAGGCCCGGTGGTTACCTCTGACAGGCAGAGCACCACCGCGTCGTCGGTGACCGGGGAACCTGTCAGCAGGTCCTTGAGAAATCGGCGGGCCGAGCCGACCTGTCTGCGATCGGCCGGGAAGCTACGACTGCGAGGCGCCAGGGCGATGCCGGCCGGCCGCCCGGCGCGATCGGTCTGACTGGCCGTTCGGATCATAAGTCCCCCTCGGTGAGCAGCCCTGCCACTCCTGGCCGGGAGTGGCGTCTGCGCGAGCATCTGGCGCGTCCGTAAGCGGTGCCCGGACGCCATCACATGTTCGGCCGGCCGATCCGGCGCACGCCATCGTTGGAGCGCGCCATCTTGGCCACCGCCTTCGCCCCTGCGCGGTCCTGGCGCCCCGTGCCGGGTGCTGGCCTTGTCTTAGTGCCCACGGTTGTGCTGGACCGGCCTGGCACATCGGGATTTGTCGCGTTCACCCGGAAGGTCATCTGTGGCTGCTCGCAGAGCCGTGCCGGTCGCTTCGAACAACATCCGCCGAAGGTGTTCCTCCAGGTCACGGACATAACGGCGTACGTCGAGCGCCGGTCCCATAGCGGCCCACCCCGATTCGGCGTCGCGGTTGACATCAGGATCTGCCATGCCGGCCTGACGCGCACCGTCCCGCGCGGGCCAACGTGCTGTCCTGGCGGGACAAGGTCGCTGATCAAGGCCGGCGCAGCGCCTGGAGTGTCCGCCAGGCACGGGTAGCTACTTGCAGGTTGAATTGACTGTCCGGGACGCCGAGGTCATGACCTGAGACTTCGCGTATGCGCTTCAGGCGGTACTTGAGCGTGCTGCGGTGCACCGCGAGGGTGGTGGCAGCCGAGTCATAATTGCCGCCGCAGTCCAGGAACTCGCTCAGCGTCCTGACCAGCTGGGTGCCGTGAATGGTGTCGTAGTTTATTAGGGCGCCGAGCCAGTTTTGGGCGAATGCTTCCATGGCCGAGGCGTCTGCTTCACTGGCCAGCACCTGGTAAACGCCTAGCTCGTCAAAGACGGTGACCTTATCGTACTTCCCGACCGCCTTCTGAATCCGGAGCGCTAGCTGGGCCTCGCGATGGGACCGGGGGAACCCGGCGACGTCCTGGCACCGCCCGCCGACGCCAATCGAGCAGCGCAGGCCGTGCGACTCGGTCTCGACGCGGGCGTGGAAGTCCTGCCACGATGCCTCCGTGTCCGCCAAGATGACCACGTCATTGTGCCTGGGGGCGATCAGGGATCCCACGGCGAGCACATCGGCGACCGCGCTGACAGCGCGGAAGAACACGTCCATCTCGTAACCGGACTTGGGCCGGTACTCAAGCGCCACCACCCGGTGCGAGCGGCCGAGGTCATAGCCGAGAGCCTGCGCCCGGCTGAGAATGGCCGGTTCTTCGGCGCCGCTGACGAGTTCGAGTGCGAGGCTGGCGCGTGCTTGCACGCGCGACTCGCCCTGGCTCTGCGTGCGCGCCACCTCCATGGAGAGCATCGTGGCCGCGTAGTCGAGCGCGGCCCGCTCAGCGACGCCCGCGGTTCGGCCGGGGTCGACGAGCACGACAGCCCCGACCGGCGCGCTGGCCACGCGAGCTATCGAGATCAGCCGGTCGCCGTCCCTGACGGGGCCAGGGCTCGCCATGAGCTGGTGCAGCCTGCGCGCGCGGTGCTCGTGCTGCTCCGGCGCACCTGACTGATCCGGCGCACCTGGCTTGTCGCCACCAGCCCAGGCGATCACATTTCCGAACGTGTCCTCAATTCCGGCGAGACGGCCAGTCAGCTCGCAGACCGCTCTCGCGATGCCCTCCTGGCCGCCACCTCGCATCGCCACCTGGGCGAGCCTGTCGTGGATTTCCATGCTCCGTCGCAGCGCCACATTCGCGGCGCGCAGCTCGGTGACCAGCGACCGCTGCGCCAGGCGCGCACGCGCGTCGGCCAGGGCGACGCCGGCCTGTCTGGCGAGGGCCGCCAGCAGCAGGCGATCGCTTGGCGCTGGCTCATCAGCCGCGCCCACCACGAGGTAATCGGCGTGGTCGGGTCCGGTAGGCATCGGGAACACCCAGGCCCAGGGGGCCTCGGCCACCGTGACGGCGCCGCCATCAGCGCGCCGCCCGGCGCGCTCGACATCGGTGGTCCGCAATCTTTGGCCACGCCAGCCGAAGTCCTGCCACGTGCGCTCAACAAGAATGCCTTCGATCTGGCATCCGGCAATCGCCTCGGCGGCATTCGCGACTAGTCGCAGGATATCTTCCGTATCGTCCCCTTGGACCACTCGCAGGGAGCGCAAGAGCAGCTCCTTGAGCTCGGAAACCTGCTGCCCCTCGACTTCGCTGATGCTAACCATGACATGCTCGGGGGAGACGTGTCCGGACAGACAGGTGCGGGCGAGCAGTACGCGCGAGAGATGCGCGCGAGAGAGATGCGCGCGCGAGAGATGCGCGCGCGAGAGCCGTGGCGAGGTCGACGCGATTTCGGATAATCCCGATGCGACCCACTAGGTTGCACGAATCTGATGGCAAGTCGGCCAGCGGCGGCATGGCATAGTATCCCGTCTGGCGTGGACTTCACGGCCACTTGGTAGTGCGGGGCAATGTCATCACAGAAGACTTGCCTAAACTCCCCTGGGCGTAAACCTATTATAGTCTTCAGTCTTCCGACTTCACTCGCCCCCGCGTGGCCAGTATGAGCGAACGCGGGAGTATAATTCCCGAGCTGCTGCCGAATTCCGCGCGCCCGCGACCGGCGGCGCGTTCCTGGCCGCTGGCTACGCTGTCAGTGGTGGCGTCTAGGGTGTACCTCGCAGGCCCGTGCCGTCGCGAGCGACGATCCGGAGGGACCTCAATGGCCGACGCCGATGACGTCCGTCGGCTCGCGCTGGGCCTGCCCGGCGTGGAGGAGATCGACAGCGACGGCTTCGACTTCCGGGTTGGCGGCAAGGGCTTCGTCTGGTCCTACCCCGAGCGCAGGCCGGGCAAAGGCCGGGTCATCCGCGCCGACGTCGCGGTGTTGTTCGTCGGCGACGAAGCCGAAAAGCAGGCGCTGCTGCTCGGAGAACCCGCGCTGTTCTTCACCACCCCCGGCTATGACGGCTGGCCGCTGGTCATGCTCCGGCTGGCGGAGGTGGATGTGGGGCGACTCGCCGAGCTCGTGACCGACGCTTGGCGGATGCGGGCCCCGGCAGGGCTTGCCGTGGCCGGGCCGCCGCCGGACGGGCTTGCCGTGGCCGGGCCGCCGCCGGACGGGCTTGCCGCTGACGGTCAGCCGAGCTGATCGGACGAAACCACCTAATTCTCCCCAGATCCAGATCGCCGCGCCGCGATGAATGTGCCATCCACCCGGAATAATCGGACCAATCCTCCATTCATTCGACGAAAACGATCAAGGTCGGTGACATGTGATGACCAAGTTTCCTGTGTGACCACCGTTGCGGCCCCGTGATGCCTGGGCGGTTGGTGGCACCAACATCACGAACGCCGGCAGCCGAACCCTGGTCCCGCACCGGAACGGGAGCGCGTGCAAGCGAGTGCCGTGCCCGAGAGCGAGTGCCGTGCCCGAGAGCGAGTGCCGTGCCCGAGTCCGCCGGGTGGCCCCAACCTCTTTGGCGTGGCGGCCACGTCAGCTGGCAACGCCTGGGCGGCCGGCTACCTGACGTCAGGATCGCCGTTCGCGCCCGTCATCGTGCGCTGGAACGGCAGCTCGCGGCGGCTGCGGTGATCAGGACGACGCGCTGGTGCGGTGATCAGGACGCCGGCGCCGGTGCGGTGATCAGGACGACGGCGCCGGTGCGGTGACCAGGACGACGGCGCCGGTCAGAAGCCGGCCAGGCGCCGGTCAGCAGCCGGCCAGGAGCACGACAGCCGGCTGGCCCCGCCGACGCCTGGCCGGGCGTCGGCGGGTGTGGCGGGCCGTGACCAGGCGGGCCTCGCGACGGCCGTCAGCCGGCTGTCGCTAGATCTCGCCTGGCTCCCGGCGCGGGGCGAGCAGCGCCCAGATGATGAACGCGTCGATCGCGATCACGATGATCGACCATATCGGGTTGAATGGCAGGATCAGGAAGTTGGCCACCGCGCTGATGATCGCGAGCGCGGCGCCGAAGTACCTCGCCCAGGCCATCCCCAGGAACACGCACACGCCAGCGGCGAACACGACGATGCCGAGCCCTATCTCGCTCCAGCCCCAGCCGGTCAGGCCCCACCGGTACGGGTAGCCCGCCGCGGGCAGCCCCACGTAGGTGTGCGCGGCGGCCAGGGTCGCGATGCCGATGGCGATGTCCAGCAGCCCGGAGAGGATCATCAGCGCCGCCGCCACGGCCGTGAACGTGACGACTGCGCCACGGTACTCGCGGCGCTCGGCCACCTCATGGCGCCCGGCTGGCGGGTAGTACTCCGTCCCTGGCGCCTGGCCCTGCTCGCCGACGGTGGGCTGGTACCCCTTCCCCGACTCGTACCCCGTGCCACGCGATGTCGCCGTCGCGCCCGTGGGCCTCGCGCCTGACGGGGTCGAACCCTGCGTGCCGGCTTGCCGCTCTTCTGGATTGCTCATGTCAAGCCGCCCCCCTTTCCTCGCTAGCCACGAGCCGCGCTCGCGGCCTGGCCCGCAGGCGCCGTGCCCCCCTGGCGGCCAGCGAGTGTTCGCTCGCTTGCGTCATACCCTGTCCGGGCTGTTAAACGCCACCTCGCCACCTTCCGCGACGTCGGCGCGCGTACCGACGCGGCCAGCGCGTGCCCGGTAGGCCCTCCAGCCTGCCGCGCGTCGCCGCCCGGCGGCGTCGACCTCGTGGCTGATGGCTCCGTTATCATCTCCTCCTTCGCCTCGCGAGGCATCCCTGCGGATCGCCCGCCTCGCGAGGCATCCCCTGCGGATCGCCGTCCGCGACGGCATGGGCCTACCGGCCAGCCACCTAGGTGGTGGCGAATCGTCCTGGCTCGTCGGCCGCCTTCGCCGCCACGGCTGAGCTGCGGCGCATCATGAACGCGCTGCTCATCAGCAAGATGCCGTAGACGATCAGCCAGATCCCGAGTACGGCGACCAGGATCGTGATCGAGATCGTCGGCCAGAACAGCACGATGACCCCCGCTACCATGCTGAGCAGGCCAAGGGCCACCGTGAGCGCGCGCCCGGTTCCCCGGTCGCCGATCAGGCCGGCCGCTATCTCGGCGATCCCGTTTATCACCCAGAACAGGCCCACCGCGATGGCCAGCACCGCGATCGTGACGTGGTAGTGCCGGATGAAGTACAGGCCCACGGCGACGGCGAGCAGGCCGATCACTATGCTGCCCACCCGCTGGCCGCCGGTGGCGTCGCGCGTCGTGAAACCGTGGATCAGGCGCAGCAGGCCGGCCACGATCAGCGAGGCGCCGATCAGGACCGCGGCGACCACCAGCGTCGCGCCGGGCCAGACCAGCAGGAGCACGCCGACTACCAGGCAGCCAAGCCCGGCCGCCAGGAACGCCGGCCACGTGAGCGCGGCCAGGTCCAGGCCGGCCATCGGGCTCGGCCGGACCCGTGCTGGCCCGCCGACGGTCACGTAGCCGCTCGCTGATTCCGTCGGCTCTGCCGGGCCAGGCTGAACTGGCATGCCTGGCTGGGTTGGCGCGCCAGGCTGGCCGCGCGCGCCGGGCTGATCTGGTTCGCCCGCCTGGCCTGGCCGGGTTGGGTGCGGTGACGTCATGCCGACCTCCCTGGGCTCGGATGTGCCCCATCGTGCGGGAGCGCGGCGCCGAGATCACCACCCGTGGCGGGTGAATCTTGGAACCAGGCCCTAGACTTGGCCGTCGTGAAGACCGACATCGAGGAACTGAGCCCGACCCGAGTGCGCCTGCTGGTCGAGGTTCCGTTTGATGAGCTCAAGCCCAGCCTTGACCACGCCTACCGGGAGGTCGGCCGTCAGGTCAGGATCCCCGGGTTTCGGCCCGGCCACGTTCCGCGCCAGGTACTCGACCAGCGCGTGGGCCGCGGCGCCGTGCTCGAGCACGCCATCAACGAGGCGATCCCAGAGCTATACCTGAAGGCGGTGCGCGAGGCCAAGGTGCCAGCGCTCGGCCAGCCCAACGTCGAGATCACCAGATTGGATGACGGGGCCGAGATCGCCTTTACGGCAGAGGTGGATGTCCGGCCAAGCTTCGACATTCCAGATATCCAACAGTTGCAGGTCGTGGTCGACGATGCCGAAGTCAGTCCCGATCAGGTGGAGGAGTACATCGCCGCGCTCAGGGAGCGGTTCGCCTCGCTGCGAGTGGCCGGGCGAGCCGCCGATAGGGGCGACTTCGTCTCGATCGACCTGAGCACGCAGGTGGACGGCAAGCCGGTCGAGGACGCCCAGGCGTCCGGCATCTCCTACGAGGTCGGGGCGGGGACGATCCTTGACGGGCTCGATGACGTCCTGGTCGGGATGTCGGCCGATGAGTCCGCCACGTTCCAGACCGAACTGGCCGGCGGCGAGCGAGCGGGCAGCATGGCCGACGTCACGGTCACCGTGAAGAGCGTCAAGGTCAAGGACCTGCCTGAGCTCGACGACGAGTTCGCCATGTCGGCGAGTGAGTTCAACACGGTGGGAGAGCTGCGCGCGAGCACGCGCAAGCAGATGGAGGCCGTCCGGCGAGTCGGCCAGGTGAGCCAGGCTCGGGACCGCGCGATAGACGCCCTGCTCGAGCGGATCGACATGCCGTTGCCTGAGGCGATCGTCGAGGAGGAGATCAGCCAGCGGCGCGATGCGATGGCCGCCGACCTGGACCAGGCCGGGCTGACGCTGGACGAGCTCGCCCAAGGCCGCGGGATGAAGCCAGCGGACCTGGAGAAGGAGATCGCGGACGGCTCCCGTGCCTCGGTCAAGGCCAGGTTCATTCTCGACAAGCTGGCCGAGCAGGAGGACATCAACGTCGAGCAGGACGAGATCGCCAACTTCATCACCCAGCTCGCTTACCGGCAGCGAGTCTCGCCTGATCAGCTCGCCCGCCAGCTCACCGACGCCGGGCAGCTCGGCGCCGTCGTCGCCGACCTGCTCCGGTCGAAGGCAGCCGACCTGCTCGCCGAGCGGGTGAAGGTGACCGACCAGTCGGGCCGCGAGGTCGTGATCGGCGCCACGGCACCGGAGGGCGAGCAGGCCGGCCAGGCGGCTGGCGACGACGATGACGAGGACCCAGCCGACGAGGGCACAGCCGACGAGGGCACGGCGAACGAGGGCACAGCCAAGGGGAGCAAGGGCAAGGCCCGAGGCAGGGGCAGGCGGGCCGGCAAGGGCGCCGATCAAGCCGCCGAGCCCGCCGAGTGATCGACTGGCCAGGGAGCGCCGGCCGCTAGTCGCGGCCTCCTCGACTCCTTCTGGGCTACCTGCGCCTAGAGCGAACAGGCAGTAGCCGTGGACGTGGCCGCACGTGGCGCGGGTTAGGGTCGCTAGCAGAAGGTCAACATGTCATGAACGCGTGCGAACGCACGCGCCTGACCAGCCTGGTCGTCCGGACCGCGCCGGTCAGTAATCCAGGAGGGCATCGTGAGCACGTCGCCTGATAGTGAGCCGCCGGCCCGGATACTCGCGCGGGCCGACCAGGCTCAGTTGCTGCCGATGAGCGACCAGCTCTTCCAGCGGTTGCTGCGGCACAGGATCATCTTCCTCGGCCAGCAGGTCGATGACGAGCTGGCGAACCGGATCTGCGCCGAGCTGGTCCTGCTGGCGGCCGAGGATCCCAAGCGGGACATCAGCATCTACATCAACTCGCCGGGCGGCTCGGTCAGCGCCGGGCTTGCCATCTACGACGTCATGCAGTACGTGCCCAACGACGTCGCCACCTACGCGATGGGAATGGCGGCCTCGATGGGCCAGTTCCTGCTGTGCGCTGGCGCGCCGGGCAAGCGGTACGCGATGCCGCACGCGCAGATAATGCTGCACCAGCCACACGGCGGCATCGGCGGCACGGCATCGGACATCAGGATTCAGGCCGAGCAGATCCTGTACGTCAAGCGGATCCTGGCCGAGCGCACGGCGATGCATACCGGCCAGACCGTTGAGCAGGTCGAGAAGGACTCCGACCGGGACCGCTGGTTCACGGCCGACCAGGCCAAGGAGTACGGATTCGTCGACCACGTGGTGCGTAACGCCGTCGAGGTCCCATCGGAGGGTGCGGTCTCATGAACAGCGGGATTGTCGAAGCCAGGTACGTGCTGCCGTCGTTCGTGGAGCGCACGCCGTACGGGATCAAGGAGATGAACCCGTACAACAAGCTGTTCGAAGAGCGGATCATCTTCCTCGGCGTGCAGATCGACGACGCGTCGGCCAACGACGTCATGGCACAGCTCATCACCCTCGAGTCGATCGACCCCGAGCGGGACATCACGATGTACATCAACTCCCCTGGCGGGTCGATGACCTCGATGATGGCGATCTACGACACGATGCAGTACATCAAGCCGGAGATCCAGACGTTCTGCCTGGGCCAGGCTGCTTCCGCCGCGGCCGTGCTGCTGGCGGCGGGCACCAAGGGCAAGCGGGCGGCGCTGCCTAACGCCAGGATCCTGATCCACCAGCCGGCTATCGAGAGCGGCTACGGGCAGTCCAGCGACCTGGAGATCCAGGCGAGGGAGATCCAGCGGATGCGCCAGGCCATGGAGGTCGTCCTGGCCAAGCACACCGGCAGGGACGAGGACGAGATCCGCCGCGACATCGAGCGGGACAAGTTCCTGACGGCCCACGAGGCCAAGGATTATGGGCTGGTCGATGACGTACTGACGATGCTTAAGCGGCAGCCCGATGTAGTGTCGTCCTAAGGCGCGCGGCGCGTGCCCTCGGGGTGCGCGGCGAGCGTGGCGACGTTGCGGCTATAGCCCGAACGCAGCGACGACAGCCAAGAACGCGGTACCGTCTAAGTCCGGGCTCCGGCGTGAGCCAGGCGGGATTGCGGGCGGATGACCGCGACTGGTTCAAGTTGCCCGTTGCGGGCAGCACGGGAGAAGGAGTTACGCAGTGGCACGCATCGGCGACGGCGCTGACCTGCTGAAGTGCTCGTTCTGTGGCAAGAGCCAGAAGCAGGTCAAGAAGCTGATCGCTGGGCCAGGCGTGTACATCTGCGACGAGTGCATCGACCTGTGCAACGAGATCATCGAAGAGGAGCTCGCCGAGCCCTCCGAGATCAAGTGGGACAGCCTGCCCAAGCCGCGTGAGATCTACGAATTCCTCGACTCCTACGTGATCGGCCAGGAGAAGGCCAAGAAGGGCCTGTCCGTCGCGGTATACAACCACTACAAGCGGATCCAGTCGGGCGGCGAGCGCACGGCCGAGGACGGCGTCGAGCTCGCCAAGTCGAACATCTTGCTGCTCGGGCCGACCGGGTCAGGCAAGACGTTGCTCGCGCAGACCCTGGCGAGACTGCTGAACGTGCCGTTCGCGATCGCCGACGCGACCGCGCTCACCGAGGCCGGTTACGTCGGCGAGGACGTCGAGAACATCTTGCTCAAGCTCATCCAGGCCGCGGACTATGACGTCAAGAAGGCCGAGACCGGGATCATCTACATCGACGAGATCGACAAGATCGCCCGCAAGAGCGAGAACCCGTCCATCACCAGGGACGTTTCCGGCGAAGGCGTGCAGCAGGCCCTGCTGAAGATCCTTGAGGGCACGACGGCTTCTGTTCCGCCGCAGGGCGGGCGCAAGCACCCGCATCAGGAGTTCATCCAGATCGACACCACGAACGTGTTGTTCATCTGCGGCGGGGCCTTCGCGGGCCTGGAGAAGATAATCGAGCAGCGGGTCGGTCGCAGCGGCATGGGCTTCGGGTCGGTCCTGCGCGTGAAGACCGACCGGGCGGCGGACCAGTTCGCCGAGGTGATGCCGGAGGACCTGCTTAAATTCGGCATGATCCCCGAGTTCGTCGGGCGGCTGCCGGTGATCACCAGCGTGCACAACCTGGATCGCGAGGCGCTGATCCGGATCCTGACCGAGCCGAGGAACGCGCTGGTCAGGCAGTACCGGCGGCTGTTCGAGCTGGACGGCGTGGACCTGGAGTTCACCGATGACGCGCTTGAGGCGGTAGCCGACCTGGCGATACTGCGGGGGACGGGAGCCAGGGGACTGCGGGCGATCCTGGAAGAGGTGTTGTTGTCTGTGATGTATGAGGTGCCGAGCCGCAAGGATGTCGAGCGCGTCGTGATCACAGTCGAGGCCGTGCTCCAGAACGTCAATCCCACCCTGGTGCCGCGCGAAGTGGTCAGGCGGACCCGGCAGGAGAAGTCGGCCTGACCCGCTGTGCTTGAACTGCCAGGCACGGCGTGAACTGCCCGGCAGGGCGTGAACTGCCCGCGTGACCCTGGTCAGCCTCGGATGAGAGCGGGCCGGATTTTCCTCAGCACTGAGGCGAGCTCATTGTCGGATGCTGGTATCAGCGAGGCGATGATGGATACGGTCTTGTCGGTGGCCCAGACGCACGCGGCTACCGGGACGCCGTTCGCGACGCGGTCGACACAAGCGGCGCTGGTGTCGCCGGGCAGCCCGGACACTCGCTCCACCGCGCTGTTGACGCCGTGGCTGGTGGTGCCGCGCAAGGCTACCCTGAGTCCGCCGATGGCCTCGTTCACCGCGCTTGCCGGATCTAGCGGCTCGCCCGCCGTGTTGAAGCCGACATAGAGCACAGCCACGCTCGCGCTGGTCGCCGGCCGCCCGGCTGGCGCGTTCGTGTAGAGCGCCGTGGCGTACGAGGAGACATGCTGGTGCCAGGCGCTAGCCAGCTCCTGGGCGAACGCCGCCAGGCCGACCTGGAACTGCACGCTTGACTCGCCGGCGAAGTCACGGGAGAGTCCGCCGGCCGAGGTTGGCGCGGGAACGACCACCCGGACGTCGAGCGTCGATCCGGCCGGCCCGGTCAGCACCCGCGCGAGCACCGTCCCGAGCAGCGCGACGGTGAAGCTGACGATCGCGATGATGACGACCATCTTGCGGCGCCGAGGCGCGGCGGGAAGCGGCTGGCCGTAGTAACTGTCCTGGCCCGCACCGCGCGGTGATGATCTGTGGATCGGCGCTGCCGCAAAGTGAGGTGGCGGCACCTGGATAGGCGGCGGCACCTGGCTAGGCGGCGGAGCGAACCTTGGTACGCCTGAATCAGCCGAGATCCCGGCTGTCTGGTCGTCGCCCGGAGGCGTTGGCAGGCCGTAGGCGGGCGAGTCCGCCGATTCCGGCGCATCATTTGCAATAGGCATGTCTGGCATGCCTTCGGTCGGTTCATTTAGCTGATCCATGTGCGCCTCATCGGCCGAGATAAGAAACCATTAAATGGTGACATCGCGGACGACTGTTCTCAATGTCTCAACGTGCTCGGTCGCCTGGGTGGTGCCCGGTGGATCACGCCCTGGCACGGCGCCGGCGGCGTGTCGAGTCAGCCTGGCTGGAGATCGAGCCGCATGGCGGGTATTAGCGCGGCGAGCTCGTCGGCACTGGTATCACCGGCCGGTGACATCACGGCAGCCACCGTGTCCTCGGTGGCCCAGCCGCACACGGACATCCTCGTCAATCCGAACATTGCGATCATGCACCGGGCAGCACCGCCCTGTGAGCCGGCCGGAACCTGCCAGGACCGGGCCGGCGTCGGGCCGGCAAGCCTGGCCATGAGCCGCCCGGTGGTTCCGGCCGGGTCGCCGAGGCCAGCGGGGGCGTTGTAGCCGAGATATATCACCCATGCTCCCGTATCGCTCGCCAGGTCGATGCGTCCAGGCTCGGCATAAAGCGCCGCAGGATACGCTGCCGTCGATCCGCCGCGCAGGGCGGCGAATCGACGCCTGAACTGGGCGATCGCCAGCAGGGCGCTCTGGCTGGCGGACGAGAGGTAGCGCCTGGGGAAGCCAGCGGCTTGCGCCGGAGCGGGCATGATCAGCGGTGCCGACGCCGACGCGCCCGCCCCGGCCGCCGACAGCGCCCGGTCCGCGAGCGTGGCGGTGGTCCCGGCGCACCCGAGAGCAAGGACGCCAAGGACAGTCAGGAGGACGCCGGCCTTCTTGCTGGTCATGGGCTGAGCCATCCGGCTGGTCGAGCCGCGCCGGCGACGCAGCCAGCGGCCAGCCAAGCTCGCCTGGTCATCGGTGGCAGCCCGCTCGCCGGCCGGCTCGGTCGCGGTGGCCAGGCTAGACGGGGCGGCCTGGCCGGCCGAAGTGACGGTGCCCGACGTACCAGGGCCGGCCGGGGTGGACGAGATCGCCGAGCCGTCAAGCGAGGCAACAGGGTCGGCTGGTGCCTGCAGGCCGGCGACGCCGCTCGCGTCGCCGGACTGCACCGGGCTGGTAGCCGCGGCGGACACGGTGGCCTGCGCCCGCGCGCTGGCGAGGCTCGCCGAGTCGTCGAGCCTCGCCGAGTCTGCGCTCGACCCGGCTGAGGGTTCCATCTGGGTACTCCCGCCGTGTTGGCATCGGGTCATGAGTTGCCGTCGGATCACGAGCAGAATAGACCAGTTTCATCGCCGGGCGCGCACGGTCGGGTGCCCAGGGACCCGCCAGTGCACCGGCGCACAGGTGAACCGGTGCGGCACGCGGGCGCGGCTGGCGGGCCGGTCGTGTGGCTTGCGGGCGCGGCTGGCGGGCCGGTCGTGCGGCTTGCAGGCGCGGCAACGGCGGGCTGATCGTAGACTCTGCTGACGTGACAGTCGCAGATGACGCGGTCCCAGCCGACCCAGCCGACACGATCCCAGCCGAGACAGTGCCAGCCGAGGCGGTGCCAGCCGAGGCGGTGCCAGCCGACGGGATGGCTGGCGAGCCGCGCAAGCTCCCGCCGCAGTACGTTCCGGGTGAGGTAGAGGCCCGCAGGTACGCGGGCTGGGTCGAGGCCGGTTACTTCACCGCCGACGCCGAGTCCGGCGCGCCGTCCTTCACGATCATGATCCCGCCGCCGAACGTGACCGGTTCGCTGCACGTTGGCCACGCGCTCGACCACACGCTGATTGACTCGCTCGTGCGGCGCCGCCGGATGCAGGGGTACAACGCCCTCTGGCTGCCAGGCACCGACCACGCGGGCATCGCCACCCAGAACGTGGTCGAGCGCGAGCTCGCCAACGAGGGGCTGAGCAGGCACGACCTCGGCCGCGAGGCGTTCATCGAGCGCGTGTGGCAGTGGAAGGCCGAATACGGCGGCCGGATCGGGTCCCAGATGCGCAAGCTTGGCGACAGCGTGGACTGGACGCGCGAGCGGTTCACCATGGACGAGGGGCTGTCGCGTGCGGTCCAGACCATGTTCAAGAGGCTGTTCGATGACGGCCTGATCTACCGTGCGCAGCGGATCATCAACTGGTGCCCGCGATGCATGACCGCGCTGTCAGACATCGAGGTCGATCACATCGAGGACGAGGGAGAGCTCGTCAGCATCAGGTACGGGGATGGCGACGGCACGGTCGTCGTGGCCACGACCAGGGTCGAGACGATGCTCGGCGACACGGCAGTAGCCGTCCACCCGGACGACCCGAGGTATGCGAACCTGGTCGGCAAGACGGTCGAGCTACCGCTGACCGGCCGCGTGATCCCGGTGGTGGCCGACCCGCACGTGGATCCGGGCTTCGGCACCGGGGCGGTCAAGGTAACCCCCGCGCACGACCCTGACGACTTCGAGATCGGCCGCCGCCACGACCTGCCGAGCCTGACGATCATGGACGAGCGTGGCGTGATCACGGCCAGCGGGCCATTCGAAGGCCTCGACAGGTTCGAGGCGAGACCGGCTGTGCTCGCGGCGCTGCGCGAGGCGGGCCGTGTTGTGCATGAGAAAAGGCCGTACCTGCACGCGGTCGGGCACTGCGGCAGATGCGGGACCACCGTGGAGCCCAGGCTTTCCTTGCAGTGGTTCGTCAAGGTCGGGCCGCTCGCCAAGGCTGCGGGCGACGCGGTCAGGGACGGGCGGGTGCGGATCTATCCGGCACAGCTCGCTGCGCGGTACTTCGACTGGGTCGATGACATGCACGACTGGTGCATCAGCCGCCAGCTCTGGTGGGGACACCGGATCCCGGTGTGGTACTCGCCGAGCGGCGAGACGCGCTGCGTGGGCCCGGACGAGGCGGCGCCCGGTAGCGACTGGACGCAGGATCCGGATGTGCTCGACACCTGGTTCTCCTCCGCGCTGTGGCCGTTCTCCACGCTCGGCTGGCCTGACGACACGCCCGACCTGCGCGTGTTCTACCCGACGAGCGTGCTGGTGACCGGCTACGACATCCTGTTCTTCTGGGTGGCCAGGATGATGCTTTTCGGGCTATACGCGATGGCGGACTCAGGGCCGCAGGAGTCGGTGCCGTTCCGTCAGGTGGCGCTGCACGGGCTGGTGCGCGATGCGTTCGGGAAGAAGATGTCCAAGTCGCGCGGCAACACCGTCGACCCGCTCGACTGGATCGCCAGGTACGGCGCCGACGCCACCAGGTTCACGCTGGCGCGCGGCGCGAGCCCGGGAGGCGACGTCGCCTTGTCCGAAGATTGGGTGGCCGGCGCCAGGAACTTCTGCAACAAGCTATGGAACGCGGCCAGGTTCGCGCTGCTGAACGGCGTGGGGGGCGACGAGGTCGGAGGTGCCGGGCTGGACCTGGCGGACCTGGCCCGCAACGATGCGCTCAGCGTGCCCGACCGGTGGATCTTGTCTCGGCTGGCGGCCGTGACCGGCGAGGTCGATGCGCTGTATGAGGAGTTCGAGTTCGCCAAGATCTGCGACGTGCTCTATCACTTCGCCTGGGACGAGTTCTGTGACTGGTACCTGGAGCTGGCCAAGATCGCGTTGAACAGCTCGGATGGCGAAGCCGAGCAGACCAGGCGAGTGCTCGGCTACGTGCTCGACCGGCTGCTCAGGCTGATCCACCCGGTCATGCCGTTCGTCACCGAGGAGCTGTGGACGGCTCTGACCGGGGGCGAGTCCGTGACGGTGACGCGCTGGCCGGGCGCGCAGGCTGCCGCTGAGGCCGGCGGCTCCGGCGTCACCGGCGTCGCAACCGGCCACGCCGATCCCGAGGCCGAGGCCGTGATCGAGTCGCTGATGCGCCTGGTGACCAGCGTTCGCCGGTTCCGCGCCGACCAGGGGCTGCGCCCGGCTCAGCCCGTTCCTGCCGACCTGGCCGGCCTGGAGTCGACGCTGCTTGCCGCGCACGAGCAATCCATCCGCTCGCTGCTCAGGCTCACCCCGCCAGGGGCCGCCTTCACGCCCAACGCGTCCGTCCAGGCCGAGAACGTCACCGTGCGGCTGGACACGTCGGGCGGCATCGACATCGCCGCCGAGCGGCGCAGGCTGGCGAAGGACCTGGCCGCCGCCCAGGCCGACATCGACCTAGCAGAAAGCAAGCTCTCCAATCAATCATTCGTCGACCGGGCACCTGCCGAGGTGGTCGCCAAGACCAGGGACCGCCTGGCCGCGGCCAGGGCCGACGTCGCCAGGTTCACGCAGCGCCTTGCTGAGCTGCCCGAGTCGGTCAAGTGAGCATCTCATGATGGCGATGAACGATGACGTCGAGGCGCAGTTCCGCGAGGTCGAATCTCGGATCCTCGCTCGCCGCCCTGAGCACTCGATCAACCCGTCGCTCGACCGGATCAGGGAGCTGACCAGCCTGCTCGGGGATCCCCAGCGGTCCTACCCGGTGATCCACATCACCGGCACGAACGGCAAGACCTCGACGTCGCGGATGACCGAGACCCTGCTGCGGGCGCGGGGCTTGCGAACGGGGCTGTTCACCAGCCCGCACCTGATCACGATGCGCGAGCGGATCTGCGTGGACGGTGAGCCCGT
>JASIBM010000303.1 GCA_030045175.1 Streptosporangiaceae bacterium
AAGCGACTGGGCTCCGCCCCCGCGAACCGGGACGGGGCAGGAGCCCGGCCCGCTGACGAAGCCGCCGATGCAACCCGCCCAGTCACGGCTTCCGGACGGGCAGTCACCGGACAACTCACGCACGGAGGCCGCGATAACCAGTGCCAAGATCACCGTCCTCGCTGGCGGCGAGCACTGGCCAGCTAGCCGATCCAGCCGCGCCGCTGGGCTGCGGCGCCCGCAGCGAACCGGCTGCTGACGCCGAGCCTCGTCATTATGGTGGCGATGTGCCGGCGAACTGTCGTCGTGCTCACGCCGGCCCGGCGGGCGATCGCGTCGTCGTTCAGGCCCTCGGTCATCAGCTCGAGGACGCGTTGCTGGGCAGGGGTCAGCCGGCCGCCGCTGGACGCGGCTCGGCGCGGAGCCTTGAGCGGCGTTGCCCGTTCCCATAGCAGCTCGAAGTACTCGCGCAGCGCCGCGATGATGACCGGTGACCGGATGACCAGCGCCGCGGCAGAGCCAGCCGCAGTCAGCGGGAGCAACGCGGTCGTGTAGTCGGCCAGCTTCATCTTCATCGGCACGGCGGGCAGCAAACGGGCCTGTTCCCCTGCCGCAGCGCACCGCTCGATGATCCGCCGGACAACCGGGTCATCCATCACGGCGGCAGCGTAGATCGACCGGCACCGGACCTGCCCGGCGGACGCAGGCAACGGCAACTGCGCGAAGTCGTCGGTCAGCGCCATTTCGATGTCCAGGTTCTCCAGCGTCATCCAGTCCTGCCGAGCCGTATTCACCAAGGCCGCCGACAACTCGCTGATCTGCCGCCGGTCGGAAACGACGGCCACGAGGTGCTCGGGCAAGCTGCCGGTCATGTGGACCCCGTACCGTGCCTGCGCGACGGCCAGACGCCGCTGGCCGTCCAGCAGGAGCTGCTGGTCGCGAGCGAGCCGACGCTGCCGCCCGGCGAGCACGCCCTGGAGCGCCAGGTCCGGCGACGCAGGCCGTAGCCAAGCCGGATCGGCCGGAGTGTGCGGCAGGACATGTGCCATGCCCGAGTCAGTGAGCGCCCGCAACAGCCCGGTGCCACCGACCACCGCCTCGGCCTCTTCCTTGGCGCAGCCGTCGCGGGCCAGCAACCGCTCATAGGCGTCGATGACCTCGCCGGCTACCAGTCCCTCGAACAATTCCTGAACGCTGCCCGGACCGCTGGCCGCTACCACGGCCCAGCCTTCCGGGCAGGACGTGACGCCCACGGCGCACGGCGACGGTCAGCCGGGCGCGTCGACGCAGGCAGGTTGGAGGGGACGCTGACGCGCGCAGGGAGTAAACGGTGGCCCCGTGTGCTCCCTGTCTGGTCCAGGCCTCCCCCGAGGCGGATCGAACAGCCGCAGCCGGCCATGCCGAGCAGCGCAGATCCCTGTCCCTTCTCTCACACGGCGCCCGATCAGATCGCGGCGCCTTAACCATGGCACCTTCATGGAACCCCGCCGCCAGCCCATGAGCCATAACCGGGAGCATTCTCCGACAATCCATTGACAATCTGGGCAGACCGAAGACCCGGATGCCGGGCTTCACTGCAGGTGAGGTGGCAGGTGCCGGAACGGGATGTCGTGCTTGTCGAGCCCGCCCTGCCCGACGACGTGGCGCGCGAGGTAATCGCGCAGCGCCCGCTCGTCAACGCGGATGCTGCGCTTGGAGACCCGGTACGCAGGCAGCTTCCCGCTGTTGATCAGCCGGTAGATCGTTATCGAGCTGACGCCGAGAGCTGTGGCGGCCTGATCCACTGTCCGAATCAGCGGTGTGTAGGACTGACTGGTCGCGACGACCTCATCCAGGTGGGCACGGCAGCGCCGCAGGCTTTCGCGCAGCTCGCCCGCAGTCCGGTCGGAGACGTGAGCGTCGGCCGACGAGACCAGGAACCTGCGGGCCCCGGCCAGCGCCCGCTCCCATCGGACCAGCGCGTCGTTGTCGGCGGGCACAATCACCGGCACTCCGTTCACGCCGGTCATCGGCCTGCGTCTCGCAGCTGGCATGCCGTCCGGATGGACGCCAGACGCTCGTAGCTCAACTCGGCCATATCAGGCATTAGGCTGGCCCCCTTTCTCGGTTGCTTACCGTCATGAGGTACTGCCTGCGGCTGCTGGGCGCCTGTTGGCGAAGCCGTGACCACTAGGCGTGACATGATCCACATGCAATCCCAGCGCCATTGGCGCCCGGCAGTGGCGGCGGGAATCTGCGACAATACGCTGACAGCCCGAATGCAGGGAGACACGTGTAGTGAAGGATTCAGCCGCCACCGTCGAGGCCCGCCGCTGCTTAGGCGCCGAGCTGGCGGCCTATCGTGACGCCGCCGGGTATAGCCAGGACCAACTCGCCCGGCTGACTTCGTATAGCCGCAGCACGATCGCGAACGTCGAGACCGGCCGCCAGCGCGTTCCGCGCATGTTCTGGGAGCGCGCGGACGCGGCGCTGCGGACCGGCGGCGTCCTGGCCAGCGGCCATGACGACATCGAAGCCACCGCCAAGAGGGAACGGCACGCGGCCGCGCGCAGCGCGAGCGCGACCCGCAGAACCCTCGCCTGGCAGCACCTCGCAGATGGCGCACCAGGCGCCATCACCCCTGGGGAACTAGCCAGCGCATCGGCAGATGCCTTTCCGCTACCATCGTGGCCCACCGGGTTGGAAGGATTTGCCGCAGCCGGGCATGACGCAAATGATCTCGGCACTGCGACCGGGGCTAAGCCGGACGACATGTTCAGCCCTCGGCAGGCCAGTCCCGGTGACCTGGCGCGGTTGCGGGGCATGCGTGAGCAGTTCAAGGCGATCGACAACTCTCACGGTGGCGGGGCCGCACTGCCGATGGCCGCCTGGTACCTGCGCCGCGAGGTGCCGTCCTTGCTGGACGGCGACCAGCTCACCAGGGGCCTGGCCGAGGTGGTGGCCCTGTTCCGCCTGGATCTTGGATGGATGGCCTATGACGCAGGCCAGCACCGCCTAGCCACCGAATCATTCTCCCAAGCGCTACGGCTGGCGCACTCGGCCGGGGACCGGCTGCTCACCGGGCGCATCCTGGCGGCCATGAGCCACCAGGCGATCGACCTCGGGCAACTGCGCCAGGCCATCGACTACGCCCAGGCCGCGCGGCGAGCGACCCGGCACATCGCGACACCGCGCGTGATCGCGATGCTCGCCGCGATGGAAGCGTGCGCGCACGCCGCCGCGGGCGACGACACAAGCTGCCGCCAGGCTCTGGACGCCGCCGCCGACGCGGTCAGCGAGATCATCAGCGGCCAGGCCGAACCCGAGGGCCTGGACTTTGACGAGGGCGGGTACTGGGGGCACGCCGCCCGCGCCTACCGCGACCTCGGCCAGCCACGCGACGCCGAGCTGTGCGCGGCCCGGTCGGTTGGCTTGTGCCTGCCCAATCACGGCCGCACCCGAGGCCAGCGGTACGCCATCCGCGCTACCGCGCACCTGGCGATGGGAGAAGCCGACGCGGCAGCGGCGGCCGCCGAGCATGTCGTCCGGGAGGCATGGCTCCTGGACTCCAGTCACGTGCTCGGTGAGGTCGCCCGTCTCGCCAATCAGATAGAGCAGTATCAGACGACGACCACGGCCGTCTTCCTCGACCAAGCCCGCGAACTGCTAGCGGCGCGCAGCCCCGCCGGCACGACCACCACTGAATGACCAGATGGAACGGCCGCGCACCGGACTGTCTGCGGTGGCTAGCCGGTGACGACGACCTGGAACGCCTCCGCCAGCCGGTCTGCCGGCAGCCCGGCCGCCGCCGTGTTCGCCGCGATCCGCTCGCGCAGCCGGGCGCTGATCCGGTCGGGATCGCGGACCTGGCTGGCGTGCGCCCGCACCGCCGCGGCCTTCCGGTCGAACGTCGCGGTGATGTCGACGTAATGATTGACTTCCCGCGCCGGGCTGTTCAGCAGCCAGGTTTCTGCCACCGTCCATGGCTCCAGGCCCTCGTCGTCCAGCAAGTGCGCCAGCGCGAACCGGTTCCCGGCATCGGGATAGATCGCCCACAGCACCGCCTCGCCCGCCGCCAGGTGCGCCGGATGACTGCTGCGGAACCGCTGCCAGTTCCGCT
>JASIBM010000304.1 GCA_030045175.1 Streptosporangiaceae bacterium
AGGCCAACGCCCCGGCGATCGTGTTCGTCGACGAGATCGACGCGGTCGGCCGGCACCGCGGTGCCGGTTTCGGCGGCGGCCACGACGAGCGCGAGCAGACACTGAACCAGTTGCTGGTCGAGCTTGACGGGTTCGACACGAAGGGCGGCGTGATCGTCATCGCCGCTACCAACCGGCCTGACATCCTCGACCCGGCGCTGCTGCGGCCTGGCAGGTTCGACCGCCAGATCGTGGTCGCGCAGCCTGACCTGGCCGGCCGCAAGGGCATCCTGCGGGTGCACGCGCGCGGCAAGCCGTTCGGGCCCGACGTCGACCTGGACATCATCGCCAAGCGGACGCCGGGTTTCACGGGCGCCGACCTCGCAAACGTGATCAACGAGGGCGCGCTGCTGACGGCGCGTGCCAACCAGACCCAGATCCAGATGAACTCGCTCGAAGAGGCGATCGACAGGGTCACCGCCGGACCGAAGCGCAAGAGCGTGCTTCTCTCCGAGAAGGAGCGGAAGATCATCGCGTACCACGAGGGCGGTCACGCCCTTGTCGGCCACGCGCTGCCGAACGCCGACCCCGTGCACAAGATCACGATCATCCCGCGCGGCCGGGCGCTCGGCTACACGGCCGCGGCGCCCACCGAGGACAAGTTCCTGGTCAGCCGCGCCGAGATGATGGACCAGCTCGCGATGCTGCTCGGCGGCAGGGCCGCGGAGGAGATGGTGTTCCACGAGCCGACGACGGGCGCTGCCAACGACATCGAGAAGGCATCGGCCATCGCCCGCGGCATGGTCACCGAGTACGGCATGAGCGAGCGGCTCGGCGCGCGCAAGTTCGGCACCGGCGACTCCGAGCCCTTCCTCGGCAGGGAGATGTCGCATGCCAGGGACTACTCCGAGGAGATCGCCTCGGCGATCGACGATGAGGTGCGCCGGCTGATCGAGGCCGCGCACGACGAGGCGTGGGACGTCCTGGTGCAGTACCGTGACGTGCTCGACACGCTGGTGCTGCGGCTCATGGAGGACGAGACGCTGTCCAGGACCCAGGTACTTGAGATCTTCGCCTCGGTGCAGAAGCGGCCGTCCCGGGGCTCTTACACCGGCTACGGCAAGCGGATGCCGTCTGACCGGCCGCCCGTGCTCACGCCCAAGGAGCTCGCCCTGACCGCCGCGTCTGACGGCAAGGAGCTGCCGCTCGGCTCGAATGGCCAGGCTCCTGGGCGCGCCGCCGGCGGCTACACCGACGCCCGGCCCCAGCCGATGGCGGACCCGTTCGGCACCGACCGGCGTGAGCAGCCGTTCGGCGGCGGGGACAACCCGTTCGGCGGGGGAGACAACCCGTTCGGCGGCGGGGACAACCCGTTCGGCGGCGAGGGCGGAGGTTACCAGGGCGACGGTCCCTACGGCGCCCCTCGTTGAGCGAGCCAGTCGACCTGGACCGGATCGAGCGGGCGGTACTGGAGATCTTGTTCGCCATCGGCGAGGATCCGGCCAGGGAT
Source organism: Streptosporangiaceae bacterium (assembly GCA_030045175.1). Lineage (GTDB taxonomy): Bacteria > Actinomycetota > Actinomycetes > Streptosporangiales > Streptosporangiaceae > Chersky-822. The sequence continues at coordinate 1,490 of JASIBM010000304.1, forward strand.
GGCATCAAGGACACGCCGCGCAGGGTGGCCAGGGCGCTCGCCGAGCAGTTCTCCGGCCTCGGCGTCCGTGCGGCAGACGTGCTCACCACCGTGTTCGACGCGGATCACGACGAGATGGTGGTGGTTCGGGACATCGAGATGTTTTCTACCTGCGAGCACCATCTGACGCCTTTCTTTGGTTACGCCCATATTGGCTATATTCCAAATGAAAAAGGACAAATTACTGGGTTGTCCAAGCTTGCCAGGCTCGTTGACGTGTACGCCAGGCGTCCGCAGGTGCAAGAGCGGATGACGAGTCAGATCGCCGACTCTCTTATGGAGGTACTCGAGCCAAGAGGCGTTATCGTTGTGGTGGAGGCCGAGCATCTGTGCATGGCGATGCGGGGCGTGCGCAAGCCCGGCGCCAAGACGGTGACATCAGCCGTCCGCGGCTGCTTCCGCAGTTCGGACGCGACGAGAGCAGAGGCCATGAGCCTGTTGATGGCGCGGCGCTAGGGCGTCAGCCAGAACAGCAAGTTAATCCACTTCGACCTTCCTGTCGTGACTAGGCTATTGCCTCGTGAGCCGGGGCCGCACAATTGCGTCGGAGATGACGGACATTATCGGGCCGGGACCAGCGGAACCCGGATCGGGACAGCAAGACTCCAGGTCGGCTGTCACGCAGGTCGCGCGTGCCCGCGATGCGGTCGGCCAGGCGCTAGGTAACCTGGACGTCCGATTCGGCCGGCGTCAGGGTGATCCTCCGCACCCCCGGCCGGTAGACCGGCGCCATCAGCGGCGCTGGGTGCCGCGGGTGGCCAGCCTCGTGGTCCTGGCCGTAGGCCTCGGCTTCATCGCGATCGGCATGGAGTCCGACCTGTACAAGCAGTTTCACCGGCACCTGCACCCGCACACCAGGCTGCAACGCCTCGCCGAGGTGGCGCCTGTCACGCTCGGCCTGACCTCCAACATCACCAGGACGGCCCTGGTCGTTGTCGGGCTGCTGCTACTCATGCTGTCGCACGGCTTGCGTCGCAGGAAGCGCCGCGCCTGGGTTGAGGCCATGGCCCTGCTCGGCATCGCGGCCGCGGTCAACCTCGTCAGGCTGTATCACATCCACGCGAGCTACCTGCACACCGCCATTTCGGTGGGCCTCGCGATCACCGCCGTGCTCATCGCCTTCGGGTGGTACTACAGGAAAGAGTTTTACGCGGTCGGCGACCCCCGCACCAGGTGGCGCGCGCTCGGCGTGTTCGTCGGCCTGCTTGTGGCCGACGTGGGCATCGGCCTGGTTTACATCGCGGAGAGCCGGCTGCAGGGCAGCTTCAACCTGGTCCAGCGGGTGGACACCGTGGTTACGGGCCTTGTGGGCGCGCAGGGCCCGGTGCTGATCATCCCGGACCCTCGCGCTGACTTCTTCTCGGTCCTGACCGGTGCGCTCGGCTTCCTCACCGCGCTGGTAACCGCCTACCTGATCCTGCGCCCGGCCGAGCCGGAGGGCAGGCTCGGCAAGGACGAGGCCAGGGTCAGGGCGCTGCTCGACAAGTACGGCGAGGCGGACTCGCTCGGCTATTTCGCGCTGCGCAACGACAAGAGCGTGGTCTGGTCACCGACCGGGAAGTCGTGCATCAGCTACCGCGTGTTGTCCGGGGTGATGCTGGCCAGCGGTGATCCGCTCGGCGACGTCGAGGCGTGGCCTGGTGCCATCGGCGCGTTCCTCGACCTGGCCGCCAGGCACGCCTGGGTGCCCGCTGTGGTGGGCTGCAGCGAGCGTGGCGCGGAGGTGTGGTGCCGTGAGGGTGACCTGACCGCGCTCGAGCTCGGCGACGAGGCGGTGGTCGAAATCGCCGGGTTCTCCCTGCAGGGCCGGGCGATGCGCAACGTCAGGCAGATGGTCACCAGGGTCGAGCGGGCCGGCTATGTCGCGGAGATCCGCCGGGTGGGTGACGTCCCCGCCGCCGAGATCCAGCGCTTTGTCAGGCAGGCGGACTCCTGGCGTGGCAGCCCGACCGAGCGCGGCTTCTCGATGGCGCTCGGTCGGATCGGCGGCCCTGGCGACCAGCACTGCGTGGTCGCGACCGCCACCGAAGGCGGCGTGCTGCGGGCGCTGCTGCACTTCGTGCCCTGGGGCGACGACGGGCTGTCGCTCGACCTGATGCGCAGGGACAGGTCCGCGCAGCCTGGCCTGAACGACTTCATGATCGTGGAGGTCATCAAGGCCGCCAGGGATCTGGGGGTCAAGCGGATCTCGCTCAACTTCGCGGTCTTCAGGTCCGCGCTCGAGCGCGGCGAGCGCATCGGGGCCGGGCCGATCGTGCGGGCCTGGCGCCGGTTCCTCGTCTTCTTGTCCCGCTGGTTCCAGATCGAGTCGCTCTACAAGTTCAACGCGAAGTTCGCCCCGCAGTGGGTGCCCAGGTTCATGGTCTTCACGGGAACGCGCGACGCGATCAGGGTCGGACTCGCCGCGCTGGAGGCCGAGGCGTTCTTGATCTGGCCGACCTTCGAATTGCACAGGATCGGCAGGAAGTGGCGGGCCTCGCTGCGGCGTCGCCGTTCCGGCGCGGCCGACCGCCCCGAGCGAGCCTGACGGCCGTGGGCGCGGGATCCGCCGCGCGTGGGTAGATTGACGGCCATGGCTGGTCAAGCGGCTCGTCCCAGTGGCCTTCCCGCCGCAGCGAGATGCCTGGTCATGGGCGTGGTCAACGTCACGCCTGATTCGTTTTCCGATGGCGGGCAGTGGCTGCGGCCAGATGACGCGATCGCGCACGGTCTCGCGCTGGCCGCGAGCGGCGCGGACATCATCGACGTGGGCGGCGAGTCGACCAGGCCAGGGGCGCTGCGGGTCACCGAGGAAGAGGAACTGCAGCGGATCGGGCCCGTCGTGTCCGCGCTCGCCCAGGCCGGCCTGATCGTCAGCGTCGATACGATGCGCGCCACCGTAGCCAGGCAGGCGCTGCAGGCGGGCGCGCGGATGGTAAACGACGTCAGCGGCGGCCTCGCCGACCCGAAGATGGCGCCGCTTGTCGCCGCCGCCGGCGTGCCGTACGTGGTCACGCACTGGCGCGGGCAAAGCGCTGACATGCAGGCCAAGGCCAGCTACGTCGACGTCGTCGCCGAGGTGATCGCCGAGCTGGCCGACCGGGTGGACGCGCTGGCGGCCGCGGGCATCGACCCGAACCTGATGATCGTCGACCCCGGAATCGGCTTCGCCAAGCTTCCAGCGCACAACTGGAGCCTGCTGGCCAGGCTGCGCGACATATCATTTCTCGGGCACCCTGGCGCGCCCTTCCCCGTGCTCGTGGGCGCGTCGCGGAAGCGCTTCCTCGGTCAGTTGCTCGCGTCCGGCGAGGGAGTGCCGCGGCCCTTCGCCGACTGTGATGACGCGACGGTGGCGCTGACCGCGCTGGCAGCGGCGGCCGGCGCCTGGTGCGTGCGGGTGCACTCCGTGGCCGCGAACGCTGACGCGGTGCGAGTCGTGGCCCGCTGGAAGCAGGAGAAGGAATCGGTACGATGAACCGCCTCGACCGGATCAGCGTGACCGGCCTGCGGGTATTCGGCTACCACGGTGTCCTGCCCGCCGAGCGTGAGCAGGGGCAGGAGTTCGTGATCGACACCGTGCTCTGGCTCGACACCAGGCGGGCGGCCGAGACGGACGAGCTCTCGCTCACCGTCGACTACGGCGCCCTGGCGCAAGCGCTAGCCGAGATCGTCGCTGGCGAGCCCGTCGACCTGATCGAGACCCTGGCAGAACGCCTCGCGGCCGCCTGCCTCGCCGACGACAAGGTCGATCAGGTCGAGGTGACCGTGCACAAGCCAAGCGCGCCGATCGCTGTTCCGTTCACCGACGTCGCAGCGACGATCCGCCGGAGCCGGGCATGACTAGCCCTGCTACCAGCCACGCACGGCGGGTTGTGCTCGCGCTTGGCAGCAACCTCGGCGACCGGGAGGCGAACCTGCAGGCAGGCATCGACGCCCTGCTTGCCGGGCCGGGACTGACCGCGACGGCGGTGTCGGGCGTGTACCTGACCGGGCCGGTGGGTGGCCCGCCGCAGCCCGACTACCTGAACGCGGTACTGCTCGCGGACAGCGCGCTGCCAGCCAGGGCGATACTTGAGCGCTGCCAGACGGCCGAGCGATCGAGGGGCCGGGTCAGGACGGTCCGCTGGGGCCCTCGGACCCTCGACGTCGATATCATCGCGTGCGGCACCGAGGTCAGCGACGATCCGGACCTGACCCTGCCGCATCCGCGTGCGCACGAGCGCGCGTTCGTGCTCGTGCCGTGGCTTGAGGTGGACCCGGGCGCGGTGCTGCCCGGATACGGGCCGGTGGCTGGCCTGGTCGGCCCGGCCGACGGTGCTGGCCTGGTCGGCCCGGCCGACGGTGCTGGCTTGGCCGGTGCGGAGGGCAGCGTGACGTTGCTTCCCCTGGTCAAGCTCCAGGTCAAGATCGCCGTCGGCGACGACGATACGAGCCGGGGGTGATGCGGGCACATGCAGCCGACGAAGCTTTGGTCGCTGGTGGTGGTGGGCGCGGCCTGCGCGGTACTGGCCTGGCTCGCCGTATGGGCGACCTTCGCGAACCTGCCGCCCCTGCCGTGGACGGCCGTGCCCGCGCTTGGCCTGCTCGCCATCGCCGAACTGCTGCTAGGCAGGAACTTGCGCGCCCGCCTGGCCGGCCGGCCAGGGGTGCGGCCGGTTCAGCCGATCGTGGTGCCCAGGATCGTCGCGCTGGCCAAGGCGAGCTCGGCGGCGGCCGCGGTGTTCTGCGGGCTCGCTGTCGGCATGGTCATCTACACGCTCGGATCGATCGACAAGCCCGTGCCGCGGCATGACGCGCTCGCGGCCGGCTTCACCGCGGCCGCCGCGATCGGGCTGGCCGCCGCCGCGCTATACCTGGAGCGGTCCTGCCGTGCACCCGAGCCGCCCGACGACGCTGACGACCTGTCCGCGCAGAATGGCTACCGGGGACGGCCCCGGTGACGGGATCCTTTCAGCCGCCGCATCAGCCGGATCGGCCGCATCATCCGCATCCACCGCATCCGGCGCAGCTCTCGGTCGGCGTCGTGGGCGCGGGCCGAGCCGGAACAGCCATGGCCGTCGCGCTCGCCAGGGCCGGTCACCGCGTGGTGGCGGCGTCGGCCGTGTCGCAGGCTTCGCTGCGCCGGATCGCCGCGTTCCTGCCCGACGCCAGGGTGCGCCAGCCTGAGCAGGTGGTGCGGACGGCCGACCTGGTGCTGCTGACGGTCCCCGACGACGTGCTGCCTGACCTGGTGGCTGGCCTGGCGCGGACCGAGGTGCCGATGGCTGGCAAGCTGATGGTGCACGCCAGCGGACGGCACGGGCTCGGGGTGCTCGACCCGGCGGTGCGCCGCGGAGCGCTGCCACTCGCGCTGCACCCAGTGATGACATTCACCGGCCGCGCCGATGACGTGGACAAGATGACGGGCATCTCGTTCGGGGTGACCGCTCCCGAGCCGCTTCGGCCGGTCGCCGAGGCGCTTGTGGTCGAGATGGGCGGCGAGTCCGTGCTCATCGCCGACGAGATGCGCGGCATCTATCACGCCGGCCTGGCCATGGCGGCCAACTACCTCGTCACGCTCGTCGCGGCGTCGGCCGACCTGCTCAGGGAGGCTGGCGTGGCCAATCCGGCCAGGATGCTAAGCCCGCTGCTCGGCGCGGCGCTCGACAACGCGCTCCTGCTCGGCGACGCCGCGCTGACCGGCCCGGTGGCGCGGGGCGACGCGCAGACCGTCGCCGCCCATGTCGATGCGATCAAGGCGATGGCGCCGCAGACGCTCGCCGCGTACCTCGCGCTGGCCAGGCTAACCGCCGATCGCGCGATCGCCGCTGGCACGCTTACGGCATCAGATGCCCAGGAGTTGCTCGGAGCGCTCTCGGGGCCGCTCGCATGACCCCGATGCTGGCCAGGACCCTGGCTGGGCTGGCCGCTGCCCGAGCGACCTTGCCGGCGCCGGTAACGCTGGTGCCGACCATGGGCGCGCTGCACCACGGCCATCGGACACTGCTGCGCACGGCTCACGAGCATTCCGGGCACACCGGGTCGCTCGTGGTGTCCGTGTTCGTCAACGCGCTGCAGTTCGGATCTGGCGAGGACCTCGACCGCTACCCCCGCACGCTCGAACGCGACGTCGCGATCTGCGCCGAAGAAGGCGTGGCCGTGGTCTTCGCGCCAGATGCGACGCAGATGTACCCCGGCGGGGCTCAGCAGATTACGGTGAACCCTGGTCCGGTCGGCCGCCTGCTCGAGGGGGCGAGCAGGCCGGGGTTCTTCGATGGCGTGCTCACGGTGGTGCTCAAGCTGTTCAACCTGGTAAGGCCTGACGTGGCGGTATTCGGGCAGAAGGACGCCCAGCAGCTCTTCCTCGTGCGCCAGATGGTGGCCGACCTGAACTTGCCTGTCGACGTCGTCGCCGCGCCGACGGCACGCGACCTTGATGGCCTGGCGACCTCAAGCAGGAACGGCTACCTGTCCCAGGCCGGCCGGGTCAGCGCGCTCGCGTTGTCAAGGGCACTGCGGGCCGGCGCCGAGGCGGCGGATGGTGGTCCGGCCGCCGTTCTCGCGGCTGCCAGGCCGATCCTCGCTGAGGCCGCCGTCGCCGATCCGCCGCTTGTCGCCGACTACGTAAACCTGGCCGACCCGCGGACCTTCGCCGAGGTCGGCGCGGGGTACTCGGGTGAGGCGCTACTGCTTGTCGCCGCCAAGGTCGGTGACACCAGGCTGATCGACAACATGCCACTGACCCTCGGAGGCGGCATATGACCTCAAGGCTGCTCGCGGCGGAACCTGGCTGGGTAAGGCGGGCCGACGTGGTCGTCGTCGGCTCAGGTATCGCCGGCGTGACGGCTGCGCTGAGCGCGCGGGCCGCGCTGCCCGGCCGCAACGTGCTGCTCGTGACCAAGTCCGTGCTCGACGACGGGTCGACCAGGTGGGCGCAGGGTGGCATCGCCGCGGCTCTCGGGCCCGGCGACACGCCCGAGCAGCACCTGCGCGACACGCTGGTCGCCGGCGCCGGTGTATGCGACGCGGAGGCGGTCCGCGGGCTTGTCACCGACGGCCCGGCCGCGGTGCGGCGACTGATCAGCCTCGGCGCGAGGTTTGACGCCGATCCGGCCGGCGTGCTCGCGCTGACCAGGGAAGGCGGTCACCTGCGGCACAGGATCGCGCACGCCGGCGGCGACGCGACGGGCGCTGAGATCTCCCGCGCGCTGCTGCTCGCGCTCGCCGAGGCTGGCGCTGACGGACCCGACGGGATCGGCATCGACGTGCTTGAGCACGCGATGTCGCTGGACCTGCTGCTCACCGGCGATGGCCGGGTGGCCGGCCTCACGTTGCACGTGATCGGCGCCGGGCAGTCCGACGGGGTCGGCGCCGTGCACGCGCCAGCCGTGGTACTCGCGACCGGCGGGATGGGCCAGGTATTCTCGGCGACCACGAACCCGCCCGTCTCCACCGGCGACGGCCTCGCGCTCGCGCTGCGGGCCGGCGCGCAGGCCGCCGACCTGGAGTTCGTGCAATTCCACCCGACGGTGCTCTGGCTTGGCTCAGCAGCCAGGGGCAGGCAGCCGCTGATCTCTGAGGCGGTGCGTGGCGAGGGCGCCTTCTTGGTGGATCAGGCGGGCCGGCGCTTCATGAGCGGCAGGCACGAGCTCGCCGACCTGGCCCCGCGCGATGTCGTCGCTAAGGCGATCATGAACGTCATGGCGCAGACCGGTACCGATCACGTCTATCTCGACGGCCGGGATCTCGGCGAGGAAACCTGGCGGCACAGGTTCCCCACCATCGCGGCAAGCTGCCGCGAGCACGGCATCGACCCGGTCACGGACCTCATCCCGGTCGTGCCCGCGGCGCACTACGCCAGCGGCGGGATCAAGACCGACCACCGCGGCCGCACGAACATCTCCGGCCTGTACGCCTGCGGCGAGGCCGCGTGCACCGGCGTGCATGGCGCCAACCGCCTGGCGTCCAATTCCCTGCTCGAGGGCCTGGTATTCGCCGAGCGCATCGGCGCCGACTTGGCCACCGGCCTTCCGGGGCGCGCCGCACCCGCCCCAGAAGACCGGCAGCCCGGCCTGCTCGACCCATCGACCATGGACAAGGTCCAGCGGCTGATGACCGACAAGGCCGGCGTCATAAGGAACGCGGCTGGACTAGCTGAGGCGGCGCGCGAACTAAGAGAGATCGGCGAAGAACAGTCAGACAAGCCGAGCGTCGAAGCCTGGGAAGCCACGAACCTGCACTTGATCGCCACTGCCCTAGTAGCCTCAGCTACCGCCCGCACCGAGACCCGAGGCTCACACTGGCGCGAGGACTTCCCCGATTCCTCCGACGACTGGCTCGGCCACCTGATCCTGACTCTCGACGGGACAACCGTTGGAAAATCCGCAAAGCCTGATGTTCGTGAGGCCCATCCGGACCTGACTGTGGACGGGTTCACTCTGCGTTATGCGCCACTAGAGGTCAGCTATGACGCTGCCCGTTGACCTACAGCAAAGGCTGACAGCCCAAGGACTAGACCCAGATGGTGTGCTCAGACTGATCCGAACGGCGCTAGCCGAAGACCTCCCCACTGGCGGATATGACGTCACCACACAGGCGACCATCCCCCCCGGGAGGGAAGGGAAAGCAGACCTGGTCGCACGCGCCCCCGGCATTATCTGTGGTCTTGACGTGGCTGAGGCCGTATTCGTTGAGGTCGGCGGGCGCGGTGGATCGGCCGACCCCGTTCAGGGCGCGGCCGCATCCACCGTCCCCGCCGACCGCACCTACCTAACGGGCGCAGGTTTGTCAGTGACCCACCACTGCCAAGACGGCGCGCGTGTAACAGCAGGGCAGGCTGTCATGACCGTCCAGGGCACGCTGAGCGGCATTTTGACGGCAGAGCGCACGGCTTTGAACCTCCTGTGTCATTTGTCGGGCATTGCCACGCTCACGGCGGCCTGGGTCGCGGCCGTCGCTGGTACCGGCGCGCGGATCAGGGATACCCGCAAGACGCTGCCTGGGCTGCGATCGCTTGAGAAGTACGCGGTCAGGTGCGGCGGCGGGGTGAACCACCGGATGTCCCTGTCGGACGCCGCGCTGATCAAGGACAACCACGTGGCGGCGGCCGGGTCGGTCACGGCGGCGTACCAAGCGGTGCGCAAGCTCGCGCCCGGCCTGCCTGTCGAGGTGGAGTGCGACACGCTCGGACAGGTCGCTGATGCGGTGGCTGCGGGGGCGGACCTGATACTGCTTGACAACTTCAGCGCTGACGAGATGGCGCGGGCGGTCGGGCTGGCGGCTGGCCGGGCGAGGCTTGAGGCGAGCGGGGGGTTGCGGCTTGACCAGGCCGCGCGGGTCGCGGCGACCGGCGTGGATTTCCTGTCCGTCGGTGCGCTCACGCACTCGGCCGCCGTCCTTGACATCGGCCTCGATCTACTGCATTGATGGGTGCCGTGCCGGGGCCGATGCTGCTAGCGATCGATGTGGGGAACACCAACACGGTGCTTTGCGTGTTCGACGGCGAGCAGGTCGTCGAGCACTGGCGGATCGCCACCGATCCGGTCAGGACGGCCGACGAGCTCGCGGTGACCCTGCGTGGCCTGCTATCGCAGAGCCAGCTTGTGGCCCGACGTGGCCTTGATGGCATCGCGCTGTGCTCCACGGTGCCGTCTGTGCTGCATGAGATGCGGGAGATGGTCGGCCGGTATCACGGCGACGTTCCGGCCCTGATCGTGGAGCCAGGCGTCAAGACCGGCGTGTCGGTCCTGACTGACAACCCCAAGGAGATCGGGACTGACCGGATCATGAACACGGTGGCCGCCGCGCACCTCTACGGCGGCCCGGCCATCGTGGTCGACTTCGGCACGTCGACGAACTTCGATGCGATCAGCGCCAACGGTGACTTCGTCGGCGGCGCGCTGGCGCCAGGGATCGAGATATCGGTGGACGCGCTATCCCGGCGCGCCGCCCAGCTACTCAAGGTCGAGCTGACCAGGCCGAGCCGGGTAATCGGCAAGAACACGGTCGCGGCGTTGCAGTCAGGGATCATCTTCGGCGTGGCCGGGCAGATCGAGGGCATCGTGCGCCGGATGGCGTCTGAGCTCTCGCCTGGCGATCCAGGAGCCGTCAAGGTCATCGCGACCGGCGGGCTGGCGCCGCTCGTCATCGACGAGGTTGATCGCATCGATGCCTACGAGCCGTGGCTGACGCTGATCGGCCTGCGCCTGGTCTTCGAGCGCAACTTCGCAGCCAGCTAGCCCAGGCTAACGGCAGCTAACTCGGTCGCAGGCTGGCAAGCGGCACCGGTAGCCTCGGGCAGATGAGTGACGAAGCGCAGTCGGAGCAGTCGCGGGTCAGGCAGGCCAAGGCCGAACGGCTGAGGGCGGCTGGCGTGGACCCGTACCCAGTCGGTTACCCGCGCACTACCGCGATCGCTGACATCAGGCGACGGTATCGCGATCTGCCCAGGGACGCGGCTACCGGCGAGCGGGTCGGCGTGACCGGGCGGGTCATGCTCTACCGAACCGGCGGAAAGCTCTGCTTCGCCACGATAAAGGATGCATCCGGCGAGATCCAGGTGATGATCTCCCTCGACAGCGCCGGCCAGCAGTCGCTGTCGGCGTGGAAGTCTGACGTCGACCTAGGTGACCAGATCGGGGTGACCGGCGAGGTCAT
>JASIBM010000305.1 GCA_030045175.1 Streptosporangiaceae bacterium
CGGGTGCTCGAACCTGGCGACCTCGGTCATCCCGAGCCGGCGCATGACGGCCACGGACGGCTCGTTGAGCACGGCGGTCATCGACCAGACCTCGTGCAGGCCGGCGCCGTCGAAGGCCACCTCCAGGCCGGCCCTGGCCGCCTCGGTCGCGTAGCCCTGGCCCCAGAAGTGCCGGTCAAGCCGCCAGCCGATCTCCATGCCGTCGGCCCCTGGCACGCCGTCCGGCATCGGGTTGAGCCCGGTGTACCCGATGAACCGGCCCGTCGCGGCGATCTCGAGCGCCCACAGGCCGTAGCCCTGCTCGTCGAATCGCGACTCGATCCGGTCCACGAAGGCGTCGCTCGCGGCCCGGTCAAGCGTGTCAGGGAAGAAGCGCATGGTGAGCGGGTCGCCGTTGAGCACAGCGAACGGCTCGCGGTCGGCGTCCCGCCAGCGCCGCATCAGCAACCTGTCCGTGGTGATGGAGTCGAATCTGCGCACGGTTCTCCGTCCGAGTGATCGGGATTTGCCGAACTGCTCCAGCGCTTGGCGCGCAGGCGGGCGAAAGAGCAGAAGGGAGGCAGGTGAATCAGAATAGGCGCAGCTCGTTGCTCGGCAGGCCGCGCAGCTCGTCGTAGTCGACGACGACGCAGCGGAAGCCGCGATCCTCTGCCAGCGTCCGTGCCTGGGCCGCGATGCTCTGGGCTGCGAGGACGCCGCCGACCGGGGCGAGCAGGGGGTCACGGTTCAGCAGTTCCACGTACCTGGTGAGCTGCTCGACGGCGTCGATCGTGGCCCGCCGCTTCACCTCCACCGCCCAGTGGCGCGGGCGCCGGGCCGAAGCGGTGCCACCGTTGGGGCTGGCCCCGCCGGCCGCGCCGTTCCCTGCCAGCTCGATGGTCACGCTGCCACCGAGCGCGTCGCGGCACATGATGTCGACCGGCCCGATCGCCGTGGGGTACTCGCGCCTGACCAGTTGCCATCCGTCGCCGAGCACGTCGGGCTGGGCCGCGAGCAGTTCCTGCAGGTGCGCCTCGACGCCGTCCTTAACCAGCCCCGGATCCTCGCCGAGCGCGAACGAGGCGTCGCTGACGATCTCCTCGATGTGCACGGTCAGCGTCTCGCCTGACTTGCCCGTGACCGTCCACCGGTCCGGCTCCTCGGTCAGGCGGCACGGCGGCGACATCCAGTTCAGCGGCTTGTACGACCCGCCGTCGCTGTGCACGAGCACCGAGCCGTCAGCCTTGACGATCAGCAGTCGCAGCGCGGAAGGCAGATGCGCGGTCAGCCGTCCCGCGTAGTCCACGCTGCACCTGGTGATAACGAGCCGCACGAGAAGCACTATACGGAGCTTGCTCGCAGTCTGTGGCGGTCCGCCGGGGCTTATACAGGTGAGGGGTCAGCGCAGGGGTGGTGGGAGGCGCGGGTGGACTGGGCCAGGGACAAGGCGGCGGAGGAGGAGTTCGCTGGCTTCGCCGCCGGGTCGTGGGAACCGCTGCTGCGCACCGGCTACCTGATGACGGGGGATGCGGCGGAGGCTGAGGACCTGGTCCAGGAAGCGCTGCTGAGGGTGGCGCGTCGGTGGAACCGGGTGCGATCGATGGACCACCCGGCCGCCTATGCCCGCCGGGTCCTGATCAACCTCGTGCTGCGCGACGCCGACCGCCGGTCCCGGCAGCGAGCCGAACTCTGGCCACAAGATGGCGAGGCCGAAGCTGCCGACGAGAGCGCGGCACGGGCCCTGCGTGAGGTCGATGACCTGGCCGAGTTCCGCTGGGCGCTGGCCCGGTTGCCCGCGCGCCAGCGCGCCGTGCTTGTGCTGCGCTACTGGGCTGACCTGCCCGTCGCCGAGGTGGCTGAGATCGTCGGCTGCCCCGAAGGGACGGTCACCAGCGCCACGTCCCGGGCAGCGGCCAGCCTGGCCGAGACCCTCGCGCATCGCACGCGGCCAGCTACCCGAGCACGCCGCGACCCAACCATGAAAGGGAACACCTGATGCCGACCGAAGAACTCGAAGACGCACTGCGCCGCGTGCTAGCCCGTGCGGCCGCCGACATCTGGGATCCGCAGCAGGCACGCCAGCGGCTGCTGCAACGCGACTACCGGCCCGGACGCGATCACCGGCGGCTTGCCGCAGGCGTCGCAGCGGCCTGCGCCGCTGCGGCAGTGGTGCTAGGCCTGGGCTTGTCAGGGGCATTCGGCCCGGCGCATGCCCGCGGCACCGCGACGATCCGGACGGCGGCCTTCACCCTGGTCGAGCACGCCAACGGCACGGCGACGCTGACCATCAACCCGCGCGTGCTCCTGGAGCCCGCTATCTTGCAGGGCGACCTGGAGCAAGATGGGATCCCGGCACTCGTCACCACCGGAAGCTTCTGCGCTTCAAACCCGATCCCGGGCGGTTTCCCGCAGGTCGTGTCCGTGTCTGAGGCGTCCGGTAAGCAGGTGATCGTCACGATCAACCCCGCGGCCATGTCCGCTGGCACTGAACTGAGCCTCGGCAACTTCCAGTATTCATCGAACAACAGCACGGACACCGTGCTCGAGATCATCGACACGAACTCCTACTCGTGCTCGAGCGCCCTGCCCGCCGTGCCCGCGGACGGCGATGGCATCGCCGTGACGGGTCCTGCGTCCGGGAACACGACCTGGTTCGAGGCCCCCGGATCGTGACCAGCGCCGACCCTAGCCCAGGAGAGGGTGCTGGGCACCGGCCGTTGCGCCCCCGGCACCCTTTCCCGGTGCGTTCTATTCCTTGCCCGACCGGGTCGCGGTGCTGGCAGACGAGGTGCTGGCAGACGAGGTGCTGGCAGGCGAGCTGACACCGCCCGCCGCAGCCGCCGCGTCCCGGGCTCGGTACTGTCGCTCACATGGAGATTCGCGCCGTCGCTGTGATCGGCCTTGGCACGATGGGAGCCGGCATCGCCGAGGTTTTCGCCCGGGCCGGCCTGCCGGTCACCGGGATCGAGGCCGACCCCGCGGCCCTCGCCGCGGGCCTGGCGAGGATCACGGCCTCACTGGACAAGGCGGTCGCCCGAGGCAAGCTGACGCAGGCCGAGCGGGACGCGATCGCCGGCCGGGTCACGCCAGGGAGCGGCCCCGCCGACGCGGCCGGCGCCGACCTGGTCATCGAGGTGATCCCCGAGCAGCTCGGGCTCAAGCGCCAGATCATCGCGGAGCTGGACCGGTCCGGCCGGCCTGACTCGATCATCGCGACGAACACGTCGTCCCTCTCGGTCACGGCCATCGCCGCGGCCTCGGCGCACCCCGGTCGCGTTGTCGGCATGCACTTCTTCAACCCGGCCCCGGTGATGCGCCTGGTCGAGGTGGTCACCACCGTCGGCACCGACCCCGCGGTGGCCGCCGCGGTCACCGAGCTGGCCCGCCGCCTCGGCAAGACCCCGGTCCAGGTCACCGACCGGGCCGGCTTCGTCGCGAACGCCCTGCTGCTGCCGTACCTGAACCACGCCGCCCGCCTGCTAGAGACCGGATACGCGACCCGCGCCGACATCGACGCCGCGGCCACAGAGGGCATCGGCCTGCCGATGGGACCGCTGGCGCTGCTCGACCTGATCGGCCTGGACACCTCGCTGGCCGTGCTCGACGTGCTGCGCCACGAGTTCGGCGGTTCCCGCGCGACCCCCGCCCCGATCCTGCGCCGCCTCACCGACGCAGGCCGCACCGGGCGAAAGGGCGGCGGCGGCTTCTACGACTATCCGGAACGGGACGCGCCTGCCAGCGCGGACTCATCATTTTCTGCCAACGCAGACCGTCCAGCGGATCCAGGCACCGTCACGCTGATCGACCCGGTGGCGGCGGCCGGGCCGGGCGATGCCGCCCGGCCCGACCACAGCGAGCGTGCCGCCGACCTCGCCAGCCTGATCGCCGCCGCCGGGATCAGCGTCACCCGCAACCCATCGCACCCCAGCGACCTGGCCGTCGTCGCGATCGGCCCGCAGGGCGGAGTGCTCGGCCCCGCCACGGCGGCTGGCCGGGCGGCGGACTCGGTCGGGCTGCACCTGGCAACGCCGGCGCTGGCCGAGCTCGTCGCGACGCCGCTCACCTCACCCGGCGCGCTCGCCGCCGCCCAGGCGCTGGTCGCGAGGCTCGGGCTCGCCGTGGTCAGGGCGCCGGACCGGCCTGGGCTGCTCGTTGGCGCGCTGCTCTACCCGCACCTGCGGGACGCGATCACGATGGTCGCCGACGGCTACGCCAGCCCGGCCGACGTGGACGCCGCGATGACGCTCGGCTGCGGCTACCCGCGCGGGCCGATGCGGATGCTGGCCGACGTCGGCCTCGGCCAGGCCGTTGACGTGCTCGCCGCGATGCACGCCGGCTACGGCGACCCGGCTTTCGCCCCGCCACCGCTGCTCGTCGAGTGCGCGCGGGCCGGGATCGGGCTGGACGGCCAGCCGACGTGAGCCCGCGCAAGGCCCGTCGCCTTCCGCCGGAACTACCACACCGCCCGCGCCGGGCCGGGCGCACCATGCCGGCCGAGGCGAGAGCCGCGGGCACCGGCGACGACGACTCGCCCGTCAGGCTGGGCCCGCCGCAGACGCAGGAGTGGCCGGACGGAGACTGGGTGGTCAGGCAGGTTCCTGGCGCGGCGGCGGTCAAGCTGTATCGCTGCCCCGGCTGCGATCAGGAGATCAGGCCGGGCGTCGCGCACGTCGTCGTCTGGCCCGCGCAGACCCCTGGCCTGGCCGAACGCAGGCACTGGCACATAGCCTGCTGGCAGCGTCGCCCGCGACGCTCAGGCCCAGGCAGCTACCGGTGAAGGACCACATGACCAGTTCCGCGCCCGTCGAAATCCGCGCAAGCACCGTGCTGCCTGCCCGCCGCGAGCCGATCGTGCTGCGCACCGGCGACGGCCTCGACCTCGTCGGCGAGCTCGCGCTTCCGGCTCACCGCGACCCGGTCGCGACGCTCATCTGCCTGCACCCGCTGCCGACGGCAGGCGGCATGATGGACAGTCACCTGCTGCGCAAGGCCGCCTACCGGCTGCCCGCCCTGGCTGACCTGGCCGTGCTGCGGTTCAACACGCGGGGCACGTCATCAGAGCGCGGGACGAGCGGCGGTGAGTTCGGTGGCGGCGGGCCTGAGCGTCACGACGTCGCGGCGGCGATCGCGTTCTGCGTGGCCGCTGGGCTGCCCAGGCTCTGGCTGGTCGGCTGGTCGTTTGGCACCGAACTGGCGCTGATGTGGGGCAACGTGCCCGAGGTGGAGGGCGCGATCTTGCTGTCGCCTGCGCTGCGCCGGGCCGGCGACGCGGACCTCGATGGCTGGGCGGCGAGCGGCAAGCCGCTGATCGCGCTGGTCCCCGAGCTCGACGACTACCTGCGCCCCGACGAGGCGAAGGCGCGGTTCGCCCGGGTGCCGCAGGCGCAGGTAATCGCCGTTAGCAAGGCGAGGCACCTGTGGGTGGGAGAGAATCACGTCCGGATCGCGCTCGATGAGATCGTGCGGCTGGTGAACCCAGCGGCCTGGCCGCTGCCCACCTATTGGAAGGACTGATCGTGAGCCTTTTCGACCTGACAGGAAAGACAGCCTTCGTGACCGGCGCGTCGCGCGGCATAGGTCGCGCCATCGCCGTGGCGCTGGCCCAGGCGGGTGCGGACCTGGCGCTGGTGGCACGGACGGCCGAAGGGCTCGCGGATACCGCCGACGACGTGCTCGCCGCTGGCAGGAAGGCCGTCGTGATCCCCACCGACGTGACCGACCAGGCGGACGTGGCCAGCGCCGCCAACATCGCCATCGACCGGCTCGGTCACGTCGACATCGTGGTGAACAACGCGGGCGGGTCGAACTTCATGGTGAGCTTTCGCGACCTGCGCCTGTCTGGCTGGGACAAGCTGATCAGGCTGAACCTGAGCTCGGCCGTCTACGTGTGCCACGCGTTCGCTGGCCACCTGCTCGATCGCGGCGCCGGATCGGTGATCAACGTGGCCTCGGTCGCGGGCGTCGCCGCGTCGCCGCTGATCAGCCCCTACGGGGCGGCCAAGGCCGGGCTGATCTCGCTGACCAAGTCGCTCGCCGTCGAATGGGCCGAGGACGGCGTGCGCGTCAACGCGCTGTGCCCGGGATGGACGGCCACCGACCTGAACCGCAACCTGTGGGAAGACCCGGTCGCCGGGCCTGGAACGGTCGCGACCGTGCCGATGCGGCGGTGGGCGCGCGCCGAGGAAATGGCCGGCCCGGCGGTGTTCCTGGCCAGCGACGCGTCGTCCTACCTGACCGGCCAGGCGATCGTCGTCGACGGCGGCCAGACCGTCAGCCCCTGAGCTACCTCAAGGTTCTAACAAATAGTGCATAACGCCCTGACGCGCCTGGGCCGGGACATCGGCGCGCAACGTGGGGTCCTCGCTGTTGCGATAGGCGCAGCAAGGACCCCACGTTGCGGTTGCGGGCGGACCGCACCGTAGGCCCGCACCGACGCGCAGGAGCCCCCGCCGCGGCGAGGGCTCCTGCGTTACTAGCCGGGCGAGCCGGTTACTCGGTCCACCACTCTTCGTCGCCGTCGGCGGCGGCCTTGCCGTTCGAGCGCTTCGACTCCTTGGTGGCCGTGGACGTCGCGGCCTGGCGGGAGCTTCCCGCACCGCCGTTGGCGGCCGGCGCGGTGGTCGTCGGGGCTGCCTGGAGGGCCGGAGCGGCACCGGCGGCCGCCGCCAGGCTGGCGGCCTGCGGGCCGAGCAGCTGGCTGATCTGGGCGAGGTGCGCCTGCACAGTCTCGTACTGCTTGTTCGCCTCGTCGACCCGCCGCTGCGCGGCGGTCGCGTACCTGTCGGCCTCGGACTTCGCCTCGCGGAGCAGCTGATCCGCCTGAGACTTGGACTGAACCACGATGTCGTCAGCGTTCTTCTTCGCGCTGCCGACCAGTTGCTTGGCGTGGTCGTCGGCTTCCTTGCGGGTCTGCTCGGCCTGCGCGCTCGCCTTGGCCGCCCGCTGCTCGGCGGTCGTCGCTCGCTGCTCGGCCTCGGTGACCAGTCGCTGGGTCGCCGCCTGCGCAGCCGCGAGCCGCTCGGCCTCCTGGCGCTCGGCCTCCTCCCGCCGGGACGCGATCTGCATCTCGAACTCGGCCTCGGCCTGAGCCCGCTGCGCGTCGCTGTCCTCGAGCATGCGCTGCGCCTGATTGCGCATCTCGTCGGCCTGGCGCTTGGCGGTGGTCAAGATCTCGTCGCGCTCGCGCTTGGACGACGCCTTGAGCTGCGCGACCTCGCGCTCGGTGGTCGTGGTGAGCTTGGCGATCATGCGCTCGACCGCGGCGCGCTTCTCGGCCACCTCGTGGTCCACCATGGCCCGCTGGCTGGTGACCTCGCGCTCGGTGGTCGACTTCAGCTCGTCGGCCTCGCGGGCGGCGCTGGAGCGGATGCTGTCGGCCTCCCGCTCGGCCGACCCCCGCCAATCGTCGGTCTCCCGCTTGGCGTGGGCGCGTAGCTCGGCGGTCTCGTTCTCGGCGGCCGCCCTGAGCTCGGCGGCGTCCACCTTGGACGTCGCGAGTACCTGGCTGGCCTCGGTCCTGGCTTCCTGCAAGATCTCGTCGCGCTGCTCCTCGGCCAGCCTGAGCAGCTGCTCGATCCGTGAGCCAAGGCCAGAGTAGGTCGGGCGCTCCTGCTCCTGCATCTGGCGATGCGCGTAGGCAAGCTCTTGCTTGAGCGCCTGCTCGGTCTCGCGGTGTGAGCGCAGCCTGGCATCGAGTTCCCTGAGGTGGTTGTCGACCTCGCCTTGGTCGTAACCGCGCATCTTCTGGGAGAACGCCGGGTGCTGTTCATCGTCAAAGAAGGTGCCAAGCTGAGCGTTGATATCGGGCTGCATGTCGCCTAATCCTGGGTAGACGGGGGTTCTCGCATACTAGATGCCTGCTCGGACTCGGTGTCCGCGCCGGGTGCGGTTTGCCTCGCCCGCAGTCCTGACTTGCCCGCAGCCGAACGGCTGCCAAGGTCAGCCCGCACGCCAGTCCTAACTTTCCCGGTGTCTGGCAGCGTACTCTGCCGCCGACCGCTTCGAGGGGTGTTCGCCACGGCTCGTGGGCTAGCGCACCAAATACTTGCAGTTGCCCGCTACTGGGCGGCTGGTTCCACCAGCTCGGTGAGCACGCCGCCGATGTCGCCTGGGTGCAAGAAGGCGATCGACGCGCCCAGCGAGCCGTGCCGCGGCCGGGCGTCGACCAGCCTGACGCCGGTCGCTGCGATCGCAGCCAGCGCGGCCTCGATGTCGGCCACCCCGTACCCGACGTGGTGGATTCCCGGGCCGCGGCGGGCGATGAACCGGCCCACCGGCGTGTCAGGGCCGAGCGGCTCGAGTAGCTGAACGTAGGACGGCGCGGCCAGGCCGGCCAGGAGCCCGTCGTGCTGGGGGCTCGGGGCGGGCGGGCCGAGGGGCTCCGGGGCGGGCGGGCCGAGGGGCTTCGGGGCGGGCGGGCCGGCGAAAACAGCGAGCATGGCCTCCCTGACCCCTTGCTCGACGATGGTCTCCTCGCTGACCAGGGTCAGGCCGAACGTGGACTGGTAGAAGGCGATCGCGGCGTCGAGGTCACGGCAGGCGATCCCGATGTGGTCGATGCGGGTGAGCACGGCAGGTTTCCTCCGGTTGCGCCGGCGCGGCTTTCCTGGGGCGTAGGTATCGTTGCAGCATGGGCGAAGCGGTGATTGCTGGCGGGGCCAGGACGGCGATCGGGCGGTTGCTCGGCTCGCTGAGCGACTTTAGCGCGGCCGAGCTCGGCGGCGTCGCGATCAAGGCGGCGCTTGATCGTGCGGGCGTCGCGCCTGACCAGGTCGACTACGTGATCATGGGCCAGGTGCTCCAGGCCGGTGCGGGCCAGATTCCGGCTCGGCAGGCGGCGGTCGCCGCCGGCGTCCCGATGACGGTGCCGGCCCTGACGATCAACAAGGTCTGCCTGTCTGGGCTCGACGCGATCGCGCTCGCCGCCCAGCTGATCAGGGCGGGCGAGTTCAACGTGATCGTGGCCGGCGGGATGGAGTCCATGACGCAGGCGCCGCACCTGCTGGCCGCGGCCAGGAAGGGCGTCAAGTATGGCTCAGCCGAGCTGGTCGACTCGATGGCGCTCGATGGCCTGACCGACGCCTTCGACCATGTTTCGATGGGTGAATCGACCGAGCGGCACAACGCCAGGCTCGGGATAACTCGAGCCGAGCAAGACGAGTTCGCCGCCAAGTCACACCAGCTCGCCGCCACCGCGATCAAGAACGGCCTGCTTGCCGATGAGATCGTGCCGGTGCCCGTGCCGCAGCGCAGGGGCGAGCCGTTGATCTTCGACACCGATGAGGGCGTCCGGGCCGATACCAGCGCAGAGGCGCTCAGCAAGCTGCGCCCCTCGTTCGCCGCCGATGGCACGATCACGGCCGGGAGCGCGTCGCAGATCTCGGACGGCGCGTGCGCGGTGGTGGTGATGTCGGCGGAGGCCGCCGCTGCCGCGGGCGCAACCGTGCTCGCCGAGGTAGGCGCGCACGGCGTGGTGGCGGGGCCGGACAATTCGCTGCACTCGCAGCCTTCCCACGCCATCCGGCGCGCCCTGGCCAAGGCGGGGCTCTCCGTTGCCGATCTTGATCTGATTGAGATCAACGAGGCATTCGCGGCCGTGGCGATCCAGTCGATGCGCGACCTCGGCGTCGGGCCAGGCATCGTCAACGTCAACGGCGGCGCCATCGCCCTTGGCCATCCGATCGGGATGAGCGGGGCGCGGCTCGCGCTGCACGTCACCTGCGAGTTGCGGCGACGGGGCGGTGGCCTGGGCGTGGCCGCGCTGTGTGGCGGTGGCGGGCAGGGCGACGCGCTGCTGCTGCGGGTGCCCAGGCCAAGCGGCGACTGACTTGCGCGAACGAGCCGAAGGCGAGCGGGAAGACTAGCGTGCGGGACGGCTCAGGGGCCGGGAGGACGGTGATCGTCGGCGGGGGCGCGGCCCTGGCGGGCACGGCGGGCACTGCTATGGCGGCCACTGCGGCGGCAGGCCTGGGCGTGGCGGGCACCGACGCGGCGGCGCTTGTCGCCGCCGCGCGCGACGGTGACTCCAGGTCGCTCGCGCGGCTCGTCTCGCTGGCCGAGAACGGCTCGCCTGCCCTGCGGCCGGTGATGCGCGCGGTCGCGCCCTACGCGGGTCACGCGCGAGTGGTGGGGCTCACCGGATCGCCCGGGGTCGGCAAGTCGACAGTCACAGGCGCGCTCGTGCGCGCCTACCGGTCGGGCGGGCTCCGGGTCGGCGTGCTTGCGATCGACCCGACGTCACCGTTCAGCGGCGGCGCCCTGCTCGGTGACCGGGTCAGGATGACCGAGCACGCCACCGACACCGGCGTCTTCATCAGGTCGATGGCGAGTCGCGGCCATCTGGGCGGGCTGTCCTGGTCGGCGCCGCAGGCGCTGCGCATCCTGGACGCCGCGGGCTTCGACGTGATCTGCGTCGAGACGGTAGGCGTCGGGCAGGCGGAGGTCGAGATCGCCTCGCTGGCCGACTCGACGCTGGTGATCCTGGCGCCCGGCATGGGCGATTCGATCCAGGCCGCGAAGGCGGGAATCCTGGAGATCGCCGATCTCTTCGTGGTCAACAAGGCCGACCGGCCCGGCGCCCACGACGTCGAACGGGACCTGCGGAACATGCTCGCGATGGCTCCGCGCGCCCCGGGCGCGTGGAAGCCGCCGATCATATCGACCTGTGCCGCATCCGGGGACGGCATCGGCGACCTGGTCGCCAGGCTCGACGAGCACTGGGCGTGGCTAGGGGAGTCGGGGGAACTGGACCGGCGCCGGGTGACCCGGGCGCGCGAGGAGATCTCGGCCATCGCGGTGGCCAGCATCCGGCTGCGGATCGGCGCGCTGCCCGGCGAGTCGCGCCTGGATGAGCTGTCGGGCCTGGTGGCCGCCGGCAAGCTGGACCCGTACTCCGCGGCCGACGAGCTGATCGCCGGCTAGCTGGTCGCCCGGCTAGCTGGTCGCCCGGCGTGCCACACCTGCCCCTCAAGTCACATCCGCCCCGGCCCAGGGCCCAAGGAGCGTGATCACGGTGGATTTACCGGGCTATCCAACGACAATCCACCACGATCATGGATTGCAGATGCGGAACGCAGGCGCCAGCGCAGCACGCAATAGCTTGACATCGAGATAATCTGCTGGCTACGCTCAAAGTAACTTGACATCGAGATACTTGGCAGGGCTGCGGCGGCCGATGCCGGGGAGCCATCTCTTGGCCAGGCGCGACGTGGGCCCCGTGTTGTCGCCATGACAGCGGCACGGGTGCCACGTTGAGGTCGCGAGTGCGGCGCTAGGCTCGGCCCGGGTGGCGACGGTGGCACTGACGACGGTGGCACTGGCGACGGTGGCACACGGTGCCGGCTGGGCAGTCGGCAGCGGCAGCGGATGGCAATGGAAGGCAGATCGC
The DNA here is from genome assembly GCA_030045175.1 of Streptosporangiaceae bacterium. Classification (GTDB taxonomy): domain Bacteria; phylum Actinomycetota; class Actinomycetes; order Streptosporangiales; family Streptosporangiaceae; genus Chersky-822. The sequence continues at coordinate 11,366 of JASIBM010000305.1, forward strand.
GATGACGGCAAACAGCTTCGGCGCCCGCGGCACCCTCACGGCGGGCGGGGCCAGCTACCAGATTCACCGGCTGGACGCGGTGGCTGGCTCGGCGGATCTCCCGTTCAGCCTGAAGATCTTGCTGGAGAACCTGCTGCGCACGGAGGACGGCGTCAACGTCACCCCTGACCACGTCAGGGCGCTGGCGAGCTGGGATCCGGTCGCCGAGCCTGACACCGAGATCCAGTTCAGCCCGGCGCGAGTGATCATGCAGGACCTGACCGGCGTTCCCGCCGTCGTGGACCTGGCCGCCATGCGCGAGGCGATGCGGGCGCTCGGCGGCGACCCGGCGAAGATCAACCCGCTGGTCCCGGCCGAGCTGGTGATCGACCATTCGGTGATCGCCGACATCTTCGGCAGGCCGGACGCGTTCGAGCGCAACGTCGAGCTCGAGTTCAAGCGGAACTCGGAGCGGTTCGCGTTCTTGCGCTGGGGCCAGCAGGCGCTACGCCAGTTCCGCGTGGTGCCGCCGGGAACCGGGATAGTTCACCAGGTCAACATCGAGCATCTGGCCCGGGTGGTGATGACCGGGCAGGCGGACGGCGGCATCCTTACCGCTTACCCGGACACCTGCGTAGGCACCGACTCGCATACCACGATGGAGAACGGCCTCGGGGTGCTCGGCTGGGGCGTCGGCGGCATCGAGGCTGAGGCGGCGATGCTCGGCCAGCCGATCTCGATGCTGATCCCCAAGGTCGTCGGTTTCCGGCTCACCGGCGAGCTGCCGTCCGGCGCGACCGCCACCGACCTGGTCCTGACCATCACCGAGCTGCTGCGCAAGCACGGCGTCGTCGGAAAGTTCGTCGAGTTCCACGGCGAGGGCGTGGCCGGCGTCCCGGTCGCCAACCGCGCCACGATCGGCAACATGAGCCCGGAGTTCGGCTCCACCTGCGCGATCTTCCCGATCGACGAGGAGACCCTGACCTACCTGCGGCTCACCGGCCGCCCGGCCGCGCAGGTCGCGCTGGTCGAGGCCTACGCGAAGGAGCAGGGCCTGTGGCACGACCCGTCGGCGGACGGCCGGGTCCGCTACTCCCAGCAGCTTGAGCTCGACCTGTCCACCGTGGTCCCGTCAGTCGCCGGCCCCAAGCGGCCGCAGGACCGGGTGGCGCTGACCGACGCCAAGCAGTCCTTCCGCGAGGCGCTCGCCTCCTACGTGCACCTGCCCACCCTGGACAACGGGATCGCGGGCACGTTCCCCGCCTCCGACCCGGTCTCCGGCGGGCTGGATGACCGCCCCTCGGCGACCACGCCGGTCACCCTCGAGGACGGCACCCAGACCAGCGTCGACCACGGCTCCGTCGTGATCGCCGCGATCACCTCCTGCACCAACACCTCGAACCCGTTCGTCATGGTGGGTGCCGCCCTGCTCGCCCGCAAGGCGGTGGAGACCGGCCTGACCCGCAAGCCGTGGGTGAAGACGACGCTCGCGCCGGGTTCGAAGGTTGTCATGGACTACTACGAGCGGGCAGGTCTCACGCCGTACCTGGAGAAGCTCGGCTTCAACCTCGTCGGCTACGGCTGCACCACCTGCATCGGCAACTCCGGCCCGCTGCCCGAGTCGGTGAGCGCCGCGGTGGCAGCCA
>JASIBM010000306.1 GCA_030045175.1 Streptosporangiaceae bacterium
TCCTGAGGGTTCCGAGCCGGTGGTCCTCGGCTACTTCGCGCCAGGTGACCTCGCGCAATTCATCCTGCCGTTCGATCATCCCGTTCCCGGGCCGCCGATCCCGCCGCCAGTTACAGCGCCCTGATGTCCCCTGGGCTGAGCCCGGCTGGCGCGTCCGCTGCCCCAATGCCGTCGGCAACGCGCCGCCCGCCTGGTCGAAACACGCCGCCCGCCTGGTCAAAACGCGCCGCCCGCCTGGTCAAAACGCGCCGCCTGCCTGGTCAATGTGCCATGCACCCGGCCAAACCGGACCAATCCGCCATTCATCCAGCGAGAACGATCATGATCGGTGACGTGAGGTGACCAAGTGACCCGTGGGACGAGATCCGTCCGGCCAGGTCCCTGCCAGGCCGGCCGCCGCAGCGCCGGCGCCCAAAATGACCGCCGCAGTACCGGACGCGCTGACACGAGCCTCTGGCCGTTCTGAGTTCCGCACGAGATGATGGAGAGGCAAAGAGCCGTCTTCCTTTCCTGATCAGCGTGGCTGGAGGGTCCGGATGTCCACGGCGACAGCACCACGGAGACGATCTACCGCGCATACGCGGGTGACCGCGTCGTAAGTCCCGAGCAAACTGAGCGGCAAGGCCGGCCGCGGGCGCGTCGCCGCGAAGACCAGTCGCAGCTGATCAATCGAGAGGGTGGTGGCCGTGGGCAAGGTGGCTGGCAGCCGGGGGCGCGGCGGATCGCGGGGCCGTGCCGCTCAGCGCCTGATTGCTGTGGTGCCGGCGCTGCTGATGCCAGGACTACTTGGCGCGGCCGCAGGCCCGGCCGCGGCCGCAGGCCCGGCCGCGGCGTCGCCGCAGCAGCAGTTGGCGCTGATCACAGGGTCGGGGTCGTCCCTGGCGGCGAGCGCGATCAATGAGTGGATCGCGAATGTGGCTGTGCAAGGGGTCCAGGTGGTGTTCTCACCGGACGGGTCAGCAGCCGGGCTGCAGGACTACCAGCAGGCAACGGTGGACTTCGCGGTGTCCGATGTTGGCTACGCGACGGGTTATGTGCCGAGCCGGCCGTACGCATACCTGCCGATTCTCGCGGTGGGGACGTCGTTCCCTTACAACATCGTGGTGGCGGGGCACCGGATACGCAACTTGCGGCTGTCCGGTGAGGTCCTGGCGAAGATCTTCACGAATCACATCACGAACTGGGACAATCCCGCGATCACGGCGGACGACAACGGGCACGCGCTGCCGGACCTGCCGATCACCACGGTGGTGCCGTCGGTGGCATCGGGGCCCACGGGTACGACCGCGACATTCACCGGGTACCTGACCGATGAGTTCTCGCGCTTGTGGAAGTCATTCAACCATGGGCACGGCGGTATGACGGATTTGTGGCCCCAGCAGGGTAAGCACCAGGTGGCAGTGGACGGGTCGGCGCAGATCATGAACTACGTCGAGTCGGCGAATGGCGCCATCGGGCTGGACGCGTACCCGTATCCGCTAGCGGCCAGATTCCCGGTGGTTAACATGGAGAACGCGGCAGGGTATTACGTGCTGCCGACCGAGTACAACGTCGCGGTGGCGCTGACCCGGGCGCAGGTAAACATGAATGAGAACTCGCCGGGTTACCTGCTGCAGAATCTGAACAAGGTGTACCGGTTCACCGACCCGCGGGCGTACCCGCTGTCGTCGTACATTTATACGGTCATGCCGGTGTCGGCGTCGGACCCGCTGATGACGCCGCCGGCCGGGCAGTTCCCGGCGAAGTGGCAGACGCTAGCGGAGTTCCTGTACTACTCGATCTGCCAGGGGCAGGAGTACATCGGTCCGCTCGGGTACTCGGTGCTGCCGTTGAACCTGGTGCAGGCGGGGTTCCAGCAGATCGGCAAGATCAAGCAGGCGGCGCCGGGAGTGAACATCAGCCAGCTGAACATCTCCACGTGCCACAACCCCACGTTCATCACGGGGCCGCACCCGACCGAGAAGTACCTGTTCAAGATCGCGCCGTATCCGCCGCCGTGCGACAAGACCGGTCACGGGCCATGCAGGACGCACGCATGACTTCACCATCGCGCCACTTAGACCCGCCACTCGGCTTGAGTTGATCTTCGCTCGGCGTGTCGCGGGTGGTGCCTGGCTGGCAGCCGGCCCTGGGAGGGGCCTGGCCGGACGGAATTTCGTCCCATGGGTCACTTGGTCACCTCACATCACCGATCATGATCATTATCGTTGGATGAATGGCGAATTGGTCCGGCTCAGCCGGGTCGATGGCACATTGACCAGGCGGGCGGCGGCGCGGCGCGGCGGGACTAAAGGGGTGATGGTGACGAACCGGGCGTGGTCGGCGGGGTTGTGCCGTGACGTCGGCTGGCCAGCGGCGGCACCACTGGATGCGGCGGAACCACTGCATGCGGCGGCACCACTGAATGCGGCGGCACCACTGAATGCGGCGGCGCCGACTAGCCGGGGCCGGATTCCCGATGGCCGTTGACAGGGGCCGGGGCGTTGCCGGCGGGGCTGAGCCAAGACGTGAGCACCCAGGTCGCGAGCCGGATTCCCGATGGCCGTTGACAGAGGCCGGGGCGTTGCCGGCGGGGCTGAGCCAAGACGTGAGCACCCAGGTCGCGAGCATGATCAAAATAGGATAAGCGGCATTGGACTTAGACCGCGCACCACCCGGACGCGGCCGTCTGGCCGCCTTACCTGTCCGCGCTGGGTCTGGCCGCGTCGGGATTCCTGCCCAGGCCAGCTTCCCTGGCGATGATGATCGCCTCGCCCCGGTCGGATACCTGGAGCTTGGCGAAGATCGAGGAGATGTGGTTGGCGACGGTCTTCGGCGCGATCGACATCGTGCGGGCAATCTGCGCGTTCCGTGCCCCGGTCGCGATCAGGTCGAGCACCTGGCGTTCCCGGTCGGTCAGATCGGTGAACGGCACCTTGGCCTGCGCGGGCTCGGCGAAGAACGCCAGCATCCGGCGCGCGATCGAGGGCCCGAAGATCGCCTCGCCGGCGGCCGCGGCGTGGATGGCGCGGACGATCTCGTCCTGGTGCGCGCCCTTGAGCACATATCCGCGCGCCCCGGCGCGCATGGCGGCGAATACCGATTCATCGTCGTCGAACATGGTGAGCATGAGCACGGCGACCTCCGGCGCGACGCGCGCGATCTCGCCCGCGGCGGCGATGCCGTTGAGCTCGGGCATCTGGATGTCCATCACCAGGACGTCCGGGCGGAGCGTGACGGCGGCCCGGACGGCCTCGCGGCCATTGGCCGCGGTGCCGGCCACGCTGATGTGGGGTACCGACGCCAACAGCGCGGCAAGCCCTTGCCGCACGACCGGATGATCATCAGCCAGGACGACACGTATGCCGTCGCCGGTCACGACAAGCTCCGCGCGGCGATCATGCCGTCCAGCGGCATGGTCGCGCTTGCCCGGCCGCGCTGGCCGGATGGTCCATCATCCACGGCACCATTATCAGCCGGTGACGCCGGTGAGAGCATCCGCCCGGCCGGGGGCAAGCGCGCCGGGCTCATGGTCAGCGCAGGACCAGGAGGTCGAGCCAATTGGTCCTGTGCCCGGAGCCTGGCGCCTCCCCGGCGTGCTGCACGGCGCGGCGGAGCCGTTCCTTGCCCCGCTGGAATTCCGCCTCGGTGAGTTTGCGCATGTTGGTGTCGGCGCGGCGGAAGGTGTCGGCCTGGGCGAGGAACTCCGCGAGGCTGGTCAGTGTCTCGGGGACCTGCTCAAGCGCGTCGCGGCGGAATCCCGCGGTGGCGAACGCCTGGCATGCCTGCTCGACCGACGGATACGTGCCGACCGACCTGGCGGTCTCGGGAAAGAACTCCCAGGGAAAGGTGCGCGTCGTGTCGATCCGGTCCGGAAATCCCTGGCGGATAAGCACGGGAGCGCCTGGGCGTAGCACGCGGCGGATCTCTCGCGCGGCGGCTTCAAGATCAGGGATGTGGTGGATCATGAGGGACAGCCAGGCGCCGTCCGCCTGGCCGTCCGGTAGCGGCAGCGCGCTGGCGTCACCATCAAGCACCTGGATGCCTGGCCGGGCCGGAATCTGGGCCCGCATCGCCGCCGACGGCTCGACCGCGACGATGCTGAGGCCGAACCAGTCGCTGAAGGCGGCGGCGAACGCGCCGGTCCCCGCCCCGATGTCCACCACGGTCATGCGCGGCGACGGCCGCAGGTGCCGCCGGACTGCCTCGCGCCACGCCCCGAGCCCGTCTCGCGGGATCTCACGGACCGCCTTGTACGCCGCCGCGGTCTGATCGTCGTAGCTGATCCTGGCCATGCCGCGCCTCCTAGCTGATCATATGTCCCGCATCGGTGGCATTGGCTGCTGGCTGCCGGCCGCGCGCTGAGCTGCTGTTCCATGTTCATCACAGCTCGGCGCGCCGGTCGAACAGCCTGCGCGACGCCAGATAGCCGGCCACGGTCAGCGCCAGGCACCAGGCCACCGCCTGAATCCAGTCGCTGCCGACGTGCGTGCCAAGCAATAGGCCGCGCAGGGTCTGGGTGATCGGCGTGAACGGCTGGTACTCGGCGAACTGGCGCAGACCCGGGCTCATCGACGTGGCCGGCACGAACCCGCTGCCAAGGAACGGCAGCAAGATGATCGGCAACGGCAGGTTGCTCGCGGCTTCCGGTGCCTTGGCCGACAGGCCCATCGCCATGGCCACCCACGTCATCGCCCAGGCGGTCAGCGCGGCGATGCCGATGGCGCCCAGCCACTGCAGCGCGTCCGCGCGCGGCCGGAAGCCGATGGCCACCGCGACGCCGAGCAGCACGCCCATGGCCAGCAGGGTCTGGATCACGTTGCCGAGGACGTGGCCGGCGAGCAGCGCGAACCGCGAGATCGACATGGTCCGCAGGCGGTCCACGATGCCCTGGGTCATGTCCGTGCACACCGACACGGCCGTGCTCACCATGCTCGAGGTGGCAGTCATGATCAGCAAGCCCGGGGCCAGGTAGTCGATGTAGCTTCCGCCGATGCCGGCCCCGAGCGTCTTGCCGAACGCGTAGTTGAACAGCAGCAGGAAGATCAGCGGCATCAGCAGGCTGCTCAGGGACATGGCGGGATAGCGCAGGGCGTGCACCAGGTTGCGGTGCAACAGCGTGCGGGTGTCGGCGAGGGTGTAGGTGGCGGCGGTCATCGGTCTGCTCCGTTTCCTGTGATCGGGGCGGCGGATACGTGAGCGGCGTGGGAAAGGTTCGAGTGGTCAGTCAGGGCGAGGAAGACGTCGTCCAGGTCGGGGGTGTGCACGGTGAGCCCGGCCGGTTCGATATTCGCCCGGCTGAGCCGGTCAAGCAGGGAGTACAGGGAACCGACGCCGCCGTCGCTTGGCACCTGGAGGGTCAGGTCCTCCTCGTCGCGGCTGATCGTGCCGAGCGCGCGGGCAGCCAGGTCGAGCTCGGCCGCGTCGGTGAAGCGCAGGCTCACGTGCCCGCCGGGAACCAGCTGCTTCAGTTCGGCCGGGGTGCCCTCGGCGACCAGCCTGCCCTGGTCAAGCACGGCGATCTGGCCGGCCAGCTGATCGGCCTCCTCCAGGTACTGCGTGGTGAGGAAGATCGTGACGCCGTCGGCGCTGACCAGGTCCCCGATGATCTGCCACATGGTGCGCCTGCTGCGCGGGTCGAGCCCGGCGGTCGGCTCGTCAAGGAAGATGATCCTGGGCCTGCCGACCAGCGTCATGGCCAGGTCCAGCCTGCGCCGCATGCCGCCGGAATAGGTGGCCAGCGGCTTGCCCGCGGCCTCGGCCAGATCGAACTTCTCAAGCAGCTCCGTGGCGCGCTGCCGCGATTCGCGCTTGCCTAGGTGGTGCAGCCTGCCGATCAGCACCAGGTTCTCCAGGCCGGTGAGCAATCCGTCCACGGCGGCGAACTGCCCGGTGACGCCGATCGCGGCGCGCACCGCGTCCGGCTCCCTGGCCAGGTCCTTCCCTGCGATCCAGGCCTGGCCCGCGTCCGGCTTGCTCAGCGTGGACAAGATGCGCACGGTCGTCGTCTTCCCGGCCCCGTTCGGGCCGAGCAACGAGAAGATCGTGCCCTCCTTGAT
>JASIBM010000307.1 GCA_030045175.1 Streptosporangiaceae bacterium
GCGGCCTGTCGAACACCGAGATCAGCGACGCCCTGGTCATCGCCGAGCAGACGACCAAGACCCACGTCGGCCGCATCCTCGCCAAGCTCGGCGTCCGCGACCGCGCCCAGGCCGTGGTCCTCGCCTACGAATCCGGCCTCGTCACACCGGGCATCTGATGAGATCATGTGGCAAAGAATGGAGGCTCCTATGCGCAGGTCCAAGTTGTTATTGGCTCTGGTGAGCCTGCTGATGGTGGCAGGACTGACTGGAATAGCCCCCGTGGCTGAGGCGACGACGCCGATCAGGGCAGGCGGAGCCGGAACCGTATCCAATTTCACCGGAACCGGCATCGATCACCCCATCGGCATCACCAGCGGCCCCGACGGCGCCCTGTGGTTCACCAACTACGGCAACAACTCCATCGGCCGGATCACCACCTCAGGAACCGTCACCAACTACACGGGCACCGGCATTGACTGGCCGATCGGCATCGTCACCGGCCCCGACAACGCGCTGTGGTTCACCAACGGCGGCAACAACACGATCGGGCGGATCACCACCTCAGGAACGGTATCAAGCTGCTCCGCCAGCGGAATCGACTATCCCTATGGCATTACATCTGGTGGCGGCAGCCTGTGGTTCACCAACTATGACGGCGCCTCGATCGGGGAGACCAATACTAGTTGCTCGGTGAGCATTATCACTGGTCACGGCATCCTCCAGGGCTGGGACTTCACCTGGTGCCCGGTCTGCGACTATGGCGTGGGACTCGCTTACTTCACCAACGACGGCAACAACTCGATCGGGGACGTCACCACCTCCGGATCGGTATCCAACTTCACTGGAACCGGCATCGACGATCCCGTCGGCATCGCTTACGGCTCCAACGAGAGCATGTGGTTCACCAACAACGCCAACAACTCGATCGGAGAGCTCAACACGGGGTACTGAGCGCGGGCGCCGGTGATCCGGGCGGAATCTTCCACGGCATCTGGGACTTGTAGCAGGGGGTCCGCTGGACCATCGCCGAGGAGGACGCCGTGGAAGCCCGGATCAGCCAGAAGGTAGCGGTCGGCGTCGTCTTCGTCGGGGCCATGTTCATGTCGATCATGGACGCCACGATCGTCAATGTCGCGCTGCCCACGATCGGGCGCGAGTTCCATGTCAGTCCGGTCGCGATCGACAGCATCGCGATCTCCTTCCTGGTCAGCCTGGCAGTGTTCATTCCCGCCTCGGGCTGGCTCGGTGACCGGTTCGGCGGCAAGCGGGTCTTGCTGACCGCGATCGTGATATTCACCGGGGCATCCGCGCTCTGCGGCATCGCCACCAGCCTGGGCGAGCTGGTGGCGTTCCGTGTCCTGCAAGGCGCCGGCGGTGGCATGCTCGCGCCGGTCGGCATGGCCATGCTGTTCCGCGTGTTCCCGCCGGAAGAGCGGGTCAGGGCGGCGGCGATCCTCACCGTGCCGACCACGCTGGCGCCCGCGCTAGGCCCGGTGCTTGGCGGGCTGCTGACCACCGACCTGTCCTGGCGCTGGGTCTTCTACGTGAACTTGCCGATCGGCGCGGCGGCCTTCGTGTTCGGCGCGATGTTCGTGCAGGAAAGCCGGCAGCCTCATCCGGGGCGGTTCGACCTGCCTGGGTTCCTGCTGTCCGGGTTCGGCCTCGGGCTGCTGATGTACGGGGTTTCCGAGGGGCCGGTCAAGGGCTGGCACACGACCGGCGTGCTGGCCACGATCGCGGCCGGCGCGGTGCTGCTGGCCGCGATGGTGGTCGTCGAGCTGCGCACGGCCGAGCCGATGGTAGACCTGCGGTTGCTCGGCAACCGGTTGTTCCGCTCGAGCAATGGCGTGATGGTGCTCGGCTCGATCGCGTTCCTTGGCACCTTGTACGCGATCTCGCTGTATTACCAGGACGGCCGGGGGCTCAGCGCGCTCGGCTCGGGGCTGAGCACGTTCCCTGAAGCGCTCGGCGTGATGGGCGGTGCCCAGCTCGCGACGCGCTGGCTGTATCCGATGTTCGGCCCGCGCAGGCACCTCACCGGCGGGCTGGTCGGGGTGGCGATCTCGATCGGCCTGCTCGCGCTGCTCGGGCCGGGAACGAGCCTGTGGTGGGCGCGGCTGCTGATGCTGGCCCTGGGCCTGGCGATGGCGCAGGTATTCGTGCCGGTGCAGGCGGCGGCGTTCGCCACGATCACGCCGGAGGCGACCGGCCGCGCGTCGACGATGTTCAACACGGTACGCCAGCTCGGCGGCGCGATCGGGGTCGCGGTGCTGACCACCGCGATAGTGGCGGTCGGGCCGGTGCACATCGTCGGCGGTCATCCAGTAGCCAACCTGACCGCGTACCGGATCGCTTTCCTGGTAGCGGCGGCGGTCGCCCTGATCGGCACGGCGTGCTCGCTGACGGTCCGTGACTCCGACGCGGCGCGAACGATCCCGAAGCGCAAGGTCCGGCAGGCTACCCAGGGCCAGCTGGACACGGCCCCCAGCCTGGCGGACGGAGCGGTGCCCGCAGTGGTCGAAGTGCCGGTAACGTCGCCCGGCGAGGCCTAGCCGGGCCGCGCAGCGCGGCTATCCTCGCCGCTCAGCTAGAGCACGTCCAGGTCACGGTCCCGGACAGAGTCGGCTTGCCTGAGCTCAGCGGCGTCGCCCCGGTGAACGTGAACGTTCCCGAGCCGTTAGCGCGGACCGTGACCGACACGGACGCCGTGGACGCGAGCGGGTTGTAGGTGCTGGTGCCGATCCGGATCTCCGAGCCGCCGCCCGCCAGCATCGCCGCCCTGCCGTAGCTGCCAGGCCCGGTGTAAGGGACGACATCGGCCAGGATGAACACGCTGCTTCCTGCCCCCGGAGACGGCACGAAGAACTCCGGTTTCAGGCCGACCGGACGGTCGGTGCCCTTGACGCCGGCCTGCGCGCAGGTGCTGACGGCGATGGTCTTCGGCAGGGTCGAGGTGAAGGACTTCTGCTCGGCGACCGCGCCGTGCACGCTAAGCGTCCCGGCGAACGTGATGAAGCCGGCCGTCGGCGGCGGCGCGCTGTGCTGGCTCGGCGGCGCGGAGCCCGATGAGCCGCTGCAGGCAGCCAGGCCGGCCAGCGCGACGATCGCGACGGCGACGCCCAATGCGCGCGGGCGGCCAGGAACCGGACCCGGCGCTGGCCGTGCGTTGCGTTCCATGCCGAGATTGTAGTACCGCGCGAATGCCGGGCCATTACTCGAAATGGCGCACCGCCGCCGCCAGCCGACGTCACGTCACAGCCCCGCTGCCCGCGCCTAGTGCGCCCGCACCGCCGCCGCCAGCCGACGTCACGTCACAGCCCCGCCAACCACGCCCGGTTCATCAC
>JASIBM010000308.1 GCA_030045175.1 Streptosporangiaceae bacterium
TGGCGGGCTACGTGGCCGGGGGGCGGGCGGCGCTCGCCGCCATCGCGGCCGCCGACTACGACGTGCTGGCGGCCACCACCCGCCCGGGCAAGCTCAAGACGGCGACTCACCTGGCCGTCGCCTGGGCCAGGGCCAGGTGAGCGGCGTGACCGGCGGTGTACGCGGCGGCGCGGGTAGCGCTGTGCTCGGTGGCGGGCTGGCCGACCAGGTGCGGGCCGCCTACCAGCACTGCGAGCGGATCACCAGGCGCCAGGCCAAGAACTTCTCCTACGGCATCGCGCTGCTGCCAGGTGACAAGCGGCGGGCGCTGTCAGCCGTGTACGCGTTCGCCCGGCAGGTCGACGACATCGGGGATGGGACCCTGCCCCCAGACGACAAGCTGACAGATTTGGAACGGGCACGCCGCGCGGTGATGTCGCTATCGAACGGCGGGCCTGGTGGCGCCCCCGATGCGCACGAGGCGGCCGACCCCGTGCTCGTCGCGCTCGCGGACGCGGCCCGCCGGTTCCCGATCCCGCTCGGCGCCTTCTGTGAGCTGATCGACGGCTGCGTGGCTGACGTGCGCGGGACCAGGTACGCCACGTTCGCCGACCTGGAGCACTACTGCCGCTGCGTCGCGGGGTCGATCGGCCGGCTGTCGCTAGGCGTGTTCGGCAGCAGGGACGCGGACACCGCCGCGCCGCTGGCCGACGCGCTCGGCGTCGCGCTCCAGCTCACCAACATCCTGCGCGACATCTCCGAGGACCTGGCGAACGGGCGGGTGTACCTGCCCGCCGAGGACCTGGAGCACTTCGGGTGCCGGCTCGGCGACGGCGCTGGCAACGGCGCTGTCGCTGGCAACGGCGCTGTCGCTGGCAACGGCGCTGGCGCTGACGCGGACACCAGCGCCGGGAACGACGCCAGGCTCGGCGACCTGATCAGGTTCGAAGGGCAACGCGCTCGCGACTGGTACGCCACCGGGCTGGGCCTGATGCCCCTGCTCGACCGGCGCAGCGCCGCCTCGGCAGGCGCGATGGCCGGCATCTACCTGCGGCTGCTCGAGCACATCTGCGCCGCCCCGCAGGCGGCGCTTCGGCACCGCATGTCGCTGCCAGCCAGGGAGAAGGCGCGGGTCGCCGCTGCCGCGCTGGTGGGGATGGGCAGGCGAAGGCAGCCGGCTGCCCATGGCGCCGCGCGCCCGGCCGGGGGCCGGTCATGACGGGTCACGTCGTCGTGGTCGGCGGCGGCCTGGCCGGGATCACGTCGGCGATCGCGCTGCGCGAGGCCGGCTTCGAAGTCACGCTGCTTGAGGCCAGGCAGCGGCTCGGCGGGGCCGCCTCGTCGTACCGGCGCGGTGACCTGGTGATCGATAACGGGCAGCACGTGTTCTTGCGGTGCTGCACCAGCTACCGTGAGCTGCTCGCCCGGCTTGGCGTGGCCGGCTCGGTGCGCATCCAGGAACGATTCGACGTCACGGTGCTTTCCCCGGATGGCCACGCCAGGCTGCGGCGGACGGCGCTGCCCGCGCCCTTGCACCTCCTGCGCGCGCTGGCCAGCTACCGGCTGCTCACGCTGCCGCAGCGGCTCGCGGTCGGCCGCGCCGCGCTGGCGATGCGCTTCCTCGACCCGGCCTCGCACGAGGTCGATGAACAGGCGCTCGGAGCCTGGCTAGCCGCCAGGGGCCAGGGCGAGCGCGCCCGCCGCCTGCTGTGGGACCTGTTCGTCGTCTCGGCACTGAACATCGCGGGGGACGACGCGAGCCTGGCGCTCGCGGCGACCGTGATCAAGACCGGGCTGCTCGGAGCCAGGGACGCCGCCGACATCGGCATCTCGCGCGTGCCGCTTGGCGACCTGCACGACCGGGCGGCGGCGAGCCTGCTGGCCGGCCTCGGCGTGCGGGTCCGGCTTGGCGCGAAGGTGACGTCCGTAAGGCGTTCCGCCGATGGCGGCTTCGCCGTGTCGCCTGGCGAGGCTGGCGCCGCTGGCGTGGTCCTGGCCGTGCCTGCGCAGCACGCGGCGAGGCTGGCCATGCCGACGGGACTGGCCGGGACCGCCCGTTGGGCAAATATGGGCGTCTCACCCATAGTTAACGTTCACCTCGTCTATGACCGTCAGGTCACCACCTTGCCGTTCGCCGCTGCCGTGGACTCACCGGTGCAGTGGGTGTTCGACAAGACCAGGCAGGCGGGGCTGCCGGATGGGCAGTACCTGGCGGTGTCGTTGTCGGCGGCCGACGACTACATCGACGTCCCCGTCGCCGAGCTGCGCGAGCGGTTCCAGCCCGCGCTCGAGCAGCTCTTCCCGCTGGCCGCCCGCGCCCGGGTGCTCGACTTCTTCGTGACCAGGGAGCGCAGGGCGACGTTCCGGCAGGTTCCCGGCGTCGGCGCGCTGCGGCCGGGCGCCCGGACGTCCGAGCCGGGGCTCGTGCTGGCCGGCGCGTGGACCGATACGGGCTGGCCGGACACCATGGAGGGTGCGGTGCGAAGCGGACACAACGCGGCCAGCGAGCTAGCTCGTCAGCTCGGCGATGGCCAGGTGCGGCGGGCCGGCGGGCCGCCAGGGATGGCGAGCGCTCCGATGCCTGGCGCTCCGATGCCTGGCACTCCGATGGCGAGCAGCGGAGCGGCGTCATGACGGCGACGATGCCTGCCGGCGTGGAGACCGCCCGCGACCTGGTCGGGCCCGCGATCGCCGCGGCCGTGCGGCGGCTCAGCCCCGACGTGCGCGAGGTCGCTGAGTATCACCTGGGCCTCGCGGGTGGCTCGCCTGGCGCGGGGAAGGCGCTGCGGCCCGCGCTGACGCTGCTCTCGGCCAGGGCGGCCGGAGCCCAGCCTGAGCGTGCCGTGCCCGCTGCGGTGGCCGTCGAGCTCGTGCACAACTTCTCGCTGCTGCACGACGACATCATGGACGGCGACACCGAGCGCAGGCACCGGCCGACCGCGTGGACCGTGTTCGGCATCGGCCCGGCCATCCTGGCCGGCGACGCCATGCTCGCGCTGGCTCAGGACCTGCTGCTGGAGGGGACGTCGAGCAGCGGCGTGTGGGCGTCCCGCTGCCTGCTGGCCGCCGTGCACCGGCTGATCGCCGGGCAGGGCGCCGACCTGGCCTTCGAGCGGCGCGACGACGTCACCGTGACCGAGTGCCTGGACATGGCGGCGGACAAGACGGCCGCGCTGATGGCCTGTTCGTGCAGCCTGGGCGCGATCTACGTAGGAGCCCCGGCCGGCCTGGCGATGGGCCTGGGCGAGTTCGGCGCCTACATCGGCCTGGCGTTCCAGCTCACCGACGACCTGCTCGGCATCTGGGGCGCGCCGGAGGTCACCGGCAAGCCGGTCAGGTCGGACCTGCGGGCCAGGAAGAAGTCCCTGCCGGTGGTCGCGGCCCTGACCAGCGACACCGACGCCGGGCGCGAACTCGGCTCGCTGCTGGCCGCGCCAGGCGAGCTGACCGAGGACGAGCTGCTGCGGGCCGCCCGCCTGGTCGAGGAAGCCGGGGGCAGGAAGTGGGCCGAGGCCGAGGCTGACGACGCGCTCGGGTCGGCGATCAGGTGCCTGGACGAGACGGAGCTGGCTGACGACGTGCGGTCGGAGTTCTCCGCGATCGCCGAGTTCATCACCGCGAGGCAGTGGTGACGGCTACGACGCCGGCCGGAGCTCTCGCCGCGGGGGCGGCGCCCGCCGGCTCGGCGGAGGCGGTCGCGGCGGCGCGGCGCGCGCTGGAGCAGGCCACTGAGCACCTGCTCGGCCTGCAGGACGGCGCGGGCTGGTGGAAGGGCGAGCTCGAGACCAACGTCACCATGGACGCCGAGGACCTCCTGCTGCGCGAGTTCCTCGGGATCCGCACCGCCGGGGAAACCGACGCGGCCGCCCGGTGGATCAGGTCGTGCCAGCGGGCCGACGGCACGTGGGCCAACTTCCGCGGCGGCGACGGCGACCTGTCCACCACCGTCGAGGCCTATGTCGCGCTGCGGCTGGCCGGGGACGCCGCGGGCGACGCGCACATGGCCGAGGCGGCGAGCTGGATACGCGAGCGCGGCGGCATCGCCGCCACCCGCGTGTTCACCAGGATCTGGCTGGCGATGTTCGGCCTGTGGTCGTGGGACGACCTGCCGGTGATCCCGCCGGAGCTGATCTACCTGCCCGCCTGGTTCCCGCTCAACGTCTACGACTGGGCGTGCTGGGCGCGCCAGACGATCGTGCCGCTGGCGGTGGTCGGCTCGTTCCGGCCGGCCAGGACACTGCCGTTCAGGCTGGCCGAGCTGGACGCCGTCCCTGGCCTCGCGC
>JASIBM010000309.1 GCA_030045175.1 Streptosporangiaceae bacterium
GGGGGCGGCCCGGTGGGGACGAATGCCGCGGCGCCAGGCACCGCGTCGGCGTAGGCGGGAGGAGCCGCCCCGGCAGGCACGCCTGGCGCGGCCGCGAGCTCGGTCTTGACCGGCCCCTGCGCGGCGCCGGCCACTTGCAGGTGCAGCGCAGGGCCTTGCGGCGAGCCCAGGCGCACCTCGACCTGCTGGCTGACCGCGAAGCTGCGGACCGGCTGGCCGTTGAGGAAGGTCGGCGCCTGGCCCTCGTTCTGCCAGGTCCAGCCGTTCGCTTGCCAGCTCATCTGAGCGTGCCGCCGGGACACGGTCGGATCAGCGATGACGACCTCGTTGTCGCCACTGCGCCCGACCCGGACCGCGGTCCCAGGCGAGAAGACGTGCAGATGGCCATCAAAGGTCACGTGCAGCTCGCTCATCGGCGGCTACCTCCTTGATGATCTAGCTGGTGATGTTGCCGTGCGCCGATCCGAAGTCGATGGACATCGGGCGGATGCCGAGCCGCCGGTCGGGCTCGACGACCTTCGCCGACTCGCCGGGCGGCGTCATCGTCCACGTGCTCTTGCTGGTGTTGCGCAGCACGAACTCGCCGGGCCTGGCCGGGTGGTTCTCCACGATCCCGATCACCGTGTCCTGGTCACGATTGCGGCTCAGGTGGTGCGGCGTGATCGTGGCCCCTGGCGACAGCACGACCGTGCAGTTCGGCAGCTCGAGCAGCCGCGGCCTGGGCGGGATGTTGTTGCAGTTCCAGCAGCGATGCTCAGGGTCGTCGGGGTCGAAGAAGACCGACGCCCCGCAGGAGCAGGCATAGACGCAGTCGGCGAGCCTGGTCAGGGCCCTCCGCCACACGCCCTCCGCCACCCGCCCGATCCCGGACGGATCGCGAAGCCCTGAGGTGAACGCCCGCTCGAAGACGGCGCGGAAGAACTTCGGGTACAGCCGCCACCAGACGCTCACGGGATCGCCTGGTCGCGGCGGGTTGGATGGGTCATTCGGGTCGAAGATGAAGACCGGCTCGGTGCCGAAGTGCCGCATCGCCAGGTCGGTTTCCGAATGGTGCTCGTTCTCTGCCCACGAGTACGACGAGTCGGTCTTCACGCCCTCGAGCGGATGGCCGTGCATGAAGAGGTAGAACAGGAAGACGGCCAGCGAGTGCAGGTCGGTCAGGCTGGACGGGGCGGCCTCCCGCCTGACCACCTCGGGCGCCATGAATCGCAGCGTTCCCCAGACGAATACCTCGCCGCTGTCCAGGCCGACGTTGTCGTTGTCGATGATCGCGACATCGGCCTTGTCCGGGTCCACCCACAGGTTCCCGAAGCTGATGTCCCGGTAGCACAGGCCGACCGAGTGCAGCGCCTCGAAAGCGGAGATGAGATGGCGGCCGATGGCGATCACGACGCGGAACGGCGGCTGCTCCGGCCGGGCGACAAGCTGCGCGAAGGACGAGAAGCGCGGCTCGAGCCTGGGCATCACGTAGCCGAACCCGCCGAGCTCGTGGCTGGCAACCAGGTCAATCGGCCAGATGAACGCGCGATGCGGCCGGCCCCGCTCCACCAGGGCCGCGATCGACTTGCGCAGCTCCCCGGACGCCGCGTACCTGTACCACTTGACCGCGTAAGGGGCGCCGCCGATGGTCACCGCGTGGACGACTCCCTGGCCGCCCTCGCCCAGCCGGTCGCCGACAAGGACCGAGGTCCCCGCCCGCTCCATCTTCAGTATCCGGCCCTGCAACGTCAGTGGCTGCGCGCTCATTGGCTATCCGCCCCCGCCGGTGAATCGGTTTGGTTGGCCCCCGTGTCCGCCAGGACAGGCCCGGCCGACGCGGGTTCCGTGACGTCATGGAAGCGCGTCGTGGCCGGTTCGATCGGATGCGACTCGTGCGGCACCTGCTCGCTGGCCGCCGTGTCGCCATTCAGCACCGCTGGGATCGTGGTCTCGTCCGACCCGACGAGGTCGTCGCGCACGACCGGCGTGGTCGGGGTTCCCCGTGGCACCGGGGCCAGCTCGGCCACCCCGGCGGGGGAGATGAGCAGCGCGACCGTCGTGTCGTCGGCGCTGCCGTCGGCCGACGCGCACCTGGACGCCCAGGCGGGAAGCTGGCTGGCGAGCCACTGCTCGTCCCTGTTCCGCAGCAGCCAGGCCAGGTCCGAGCTGAACGCGCCCGGCCAGGCCTCGACGAGCTGGGCGTTGCCGTACCCATCGGTAGCGAGCAGCACCGCGAGCAACGGATCGGCGGATGTGTCTGTCACGGCGACGCGGAAGTCCGAGCTCGGGTCGCGGCCGCACAGGCTGGTCGTGACCATCCCGTCGAGCAGCGGATCGGTCGGCACCGGCAGGCTCGCGGTGCCGTCCGCCCGCACGCCCACGACGTCTCCGTCGCCGATCTGGGCGAGGATCAGCCAGCTTCCGAGCGTGATGGCGAGCAGCAGCGTGGAGCCGTAGGCGATCGTCGCGTCGTCGCCGCGCTGGCGCTGGTCCTGCTCGGCGTCGGTGAACGGGTCAGCGGCAAGGTCGGCGAGCACGGCCGCGCGCCACCTGTCGATCACGGCTGGCACGGCGAAGTCGTTGACAAGCGCCAAGACGGCATCGGCCACCGCGGCCTGATCGGCCACCGCGTGCTGTTCCGAATGCAGGATCTTTTCTCTTTCCAGCAGGTCGGCTAGCTCCTGGCCGACCTCGCACCCGATGGCGGCGGCGATCCTGGAACCGCGGGCGCTGCGCAGGTGCCGCCAGTGCCCGTGCCCGTCGGCGACCGCGGCCACCACGCCGCCGCCGATCGTCGGCTGCGTCGCCACCGCGTCCTGGTTGGGCGTCTGCGCCGCCTCGTGGGATGCACCGCGCTCGGAGGCGGTCAGCACCCGCCAGCCCGGCGGGTGACCAGGAGGGCTGGCTGGCGCGGACGCGGGCGGCGGGTGCATTACAAGATCGTGTCGTCAGAGCGAATGAGGCCGTGGTCGGGCGACAGCCCGAAGCTCGGGCTGCGATCCGAGCCAGCCGGGATCAGCTGGTCGGCGAGCGCGCCGCGGTCGGCGCCGACCTCGGACATCCGCGACACCGCGATCGACGCGGTGACCAGCCGGTCGGCGATTTCGTCTACGCCGTCGGCCACCAGCACGGGAACCTCGGGGCTGCGGAACCTGTCGAGCGGCTCCGAGCTCGCGTCCCTGCCGATCGCCACCGCCAGGCGCAGGCCAGAGCGGCCGGCCATGGTGCCGAGCAGCGCGTCGAGTCCCTGCTCGAAGCCACCGGGCGGGTCGGTGGGCAGTCCGTCGGTGACCAGGAGGATGGCCGGGCGGAGCGCCCGCCGCTCTAGCCGGTCGGGGGTGAGCACCTCGGCGACGGAGCGGAACGCCGGGCCCATGTTGGTCCGGCCCATCGGGACGTACTCGAGGTTGCGCCACTGCGCGCTGAGGTCGGCGACGGGGACGGGATCGGGGACGACCCAGTTCGGCGCCGAGGCAAAGGCCAGGATCCTGATCAGTAGCTGCGCCTGAAGCTGGTCGCGCTCCCAGTCCATGAGGTGCGGCAGCATGGACCTGAGCGCGTAGTTCAGGGCCTGCATCTTCTCGCCCTTCATCGAGCCCGAGCAGTCGGCCATCACGATGAAGTGCAGCGGCCTCCTGGCGACTCCGCCGCCAGGCATCAGCGTCTCTGTCATATCCGCGTTTCTGTCATATCGGTGCGTGCCGGGCCCGCTCAGCCGTAGTTCACGTGCTCCCACCACTTGATGAGCTGTGGGAACGTCCCGCCGGTGGCCTCGTTCCTGCTGATGAACACCACGTACTGGCTCGGCAGCGTCCAGATGATCAGCGGCTGGTGCAGGTGGCCCTTGGTGTACTGGACGAAGCACTCAAGGACCTGGCCCTGGTCATGGCTCTTGTTGTACTTCGGGTTGTTGTCGGCCCACCAGGTGACCGAGCCGAACCCGGTGGAGGACTTCGGCGGGCAGTCGCCGCCGGCGCCTGCCGACTTGAACCCGGTGAGGGAATTGATCTTGGAAAATCCCGCCTGGTAGTTGCTCGGACTGTCGAACTGGTAGGCCCAGACCACGATGTGGTTCGTCGGAGTGGAGTTGATCGAGGTAGCTGAGCAGAACAACTGCCCAGTGACCGTGGCCTCGTTCAGGCCTGCCAGTGGCGCTGGCTTGCAGCTCGTGCCGACCGCGGCCTTGCCGGCCGGGTGCATGACCGTGCTGAGCGTCTCGACCCCCGAGGGGGGCGGGGGAGCCGTGCTCGTGGTGGGGTTCGGCCTCGGGCTCGGGCTGTGGGTGCCGTTGGCGGAGGGGGTTCCCTTGGAGGAGAGGGTCGCGGCGAGCACGATGATCACGATGACGACGGCAGCGATGCCGCCGCCGATGAGCAGGCCGCGCTTGCTGCCCGACCTGCCTGGAGGGCGGCCACCAGGCCCGAATCCGACCGGAGGGCCCCCTGGGGCGTAGCCGCCGACCTGGCCGCCGCCCGGGCCATACCCGCCCACCGTGGCCTGGCCACCTGGGCCAGCGGCGTACCCGCCGCCCGGGGCGCCTGGGCTATAGCCGGCCTGGCCGCCCGCGCCGTAACCGCCCACCGTGGCCTGGCCGCCTGGGCCGGCGTACCCGCCGGGCTGGCCGCTC
>JASIBM010000310.1 GCA_030045175.1 Streptosporangiaceae bacterium
GGCGACTGCCAGGCCGGCGGCGGCGGTCACGTCGATTTCTGGCTGGTCCAGCTGACCGGCGGTGACCAGGTGGAGTTCAGCGTGCAGGAGCCGGGTGATTATTACTACTTCGACCTGTATGCCCCCGGCACCACCGACGTTGAGTTCGCTTCCGCCACCCCGGTGGATACCGCCTACACCAACCAGGCGTCCCCGGACGACATCACGTTGCAGGCCCCGTACACCGGGACCTTCGTCCTGGCCGTCTGCGAGAACACCTACCAGTCCTGCAGCTCCACCGACTCCGGCTCCGGCACCAACCCGATGGCCCCCTACACCTTCACCCCGACCGTGATCAGCAACGCATGCGGCTCGAGTCCGGCCGGCGAGGTCCAGGCCGGCGCCACGATCGCGGCCGCCAGCCAGTTCACCCTTGGCGACTGCCAGGCCGGCGGCGGCGGTCACGTCGATTTCTGGCTGGTCCAGCTGACTGGCGGTGACCAGGTGGAGTTCAGCGTGCAGGAACCGGGCGATTACTACTACTTCGACCTGTACGCCCCCGGCACCACCGACGCCGGGTTCGCTTCCGCCACCCCGGTGGATACCGCCTACACCAACCAGGCGTCCCCGGACGACATCACCTTGCAGGCCCCGTACACCGGGACCCTCGTGCTGGCCGTCTGCGAGAACACCTACCAGAACTGCAGCTACACCGACTCCGGGAACGGCACCAACCCGATGAACCCCTACACCTTCACCCCGACCGTGATCGGCAACGCATGCGGCTCGAGTCCGACCGGCGAGGTCCAGGCCCGCGCCACGATCGCGGCCGCCAGCCAGCTCGGTCTCGGCAACTGCCAGGCCGGCGGCGGGGGCCCGATTGACTTCTGGCTGGTCCAGCTGACTGGCGGTGACCAGGTGCAGTTCAGCGTGCAGGAGCCGGGCGATTACTACTACTTCGAGCTGTACGCCCCGGGCACCACCGACGCCGGGTTCGGCTCGGCCACCCCGGTGGCTACCGCCTACACCGACAGCGCGTCCTCGGACGACATCTCCTTGCAGGCCCCGTACACCGGGACCTTCGTCCTGGCCGTCTGCGAGAACACCGGAGGCTATGACTGCAGCTACACCGACTCCGGCTACGGCACCAACCCGATGAACCCCTATACGTTCACCCCGACGCTCACCGGCGGGCCAGCCACCACGACGAGCCTCAAGCTCTCCGCGTCGAGCGTGACGTACGGCAAAGAGGAGGCGCTCAAGCTCAGCGTGACGGTGACGGCGCAGTTCTCCAGCGCTCAGCCGACTGGCACCGTGACCATCAAGGCGGGCAGCAAGACCATCTGCACGGTGAAGCTCTCTGACGGCACGGGGACTTGCTCGCCGTCGTCGCAGAAGCTGCTCGCCGTGGGAACCTACCAGTTCGTCGCGTCTTATGGTGGCAGTAAGACGTTCTCGGCTTCGGCGTCCAAGGCGGCGACCCTCAAGGTTGTCAAGGCCAAGCGGAAGTAGGCGGGGCGATGGCATCGCTGCCATCTGTCGTGGTGGCCACCGGGCTGGTGGCCGGGCTGGTGTCGGCCGGTGTCACGGCAGGGGCCAGCGCGGCCGGGCAGGCCGCGGCTGATGCTAGCCCGGCGGTGCAAGCGCGGGTGGGCAGCGTCGTGTTGCACCGCTGCGCGAAGGTTCCGCTGACTTATTGCGGCCAGCTGGCGGTGCCGTTGGATTACTCGTCGGCGGCCAGCCCGCGGATCAGGATCGGGTTCCGCTGGCTGCCCGCCGCCTCGACGGCGGCGGGAACGGTGCTGGCGGTGGAGGGCGGTCCCGGGTACGCATCGACCGGTACTCAGGCGGCATACCGGGCGATGCTTGGACCGCTGGCCAGGACCAGGAACCTGCTGCTCGTCAACCTGCGGGGCACCGGCAACTCGACCCCGGTGAACTGCCCGGGGCTGGAGCATTACGGCCACCCCCAGCACCAGTACGGCGCGGTGTTTGACCGGCTGGTGGCCGCCTGCGGGTGGCAGCTCAACCACACCTGGCATTACCGGCACGGCGGCTGGGTGCACGCCTCGGACCTGTTCAACACCGCTTACTCTGCCAGGGACGTGGCTGGCGTGCTGCGTGCCTTGCGACTGGGCCGGGTGGACCTGTACGGCGATTCCTACGGCAGCTGGTTCGCGCAGGTGTTCGCCTCCCGGTACCCGGGCTGGCTGCGCTCGGTCACCCTGGATTCGACCTACCAGGTGCTCGGCCTGGCACCGTGGTACACGACCACGGTGGTGACCGCCCGGCGCGCGTTCGCGCAGGCGTGCGAGCGCTGGGTGGCGTGCGCGAAGGCGGCCGGCGGCCATGATGCCTGGGCGCTGATCGGCGCGCTGGCGGCCCGGCTGGCCCGCGCCCCGGTCTCCGGCCGGACGGTGAGCAGGGCGGGCGTCCCCGGCAGGTTCACCGTCACCGTGCAAACGCTGGTCAACCTGGTGAACAACGCTGGCTTCGACCCGGTGGTGTACCAGGACCTGGACGCCGCGGCCCGGGCGCTGCTGCGCGATCACGACAGTGCTCCGCTGCTGCGGCTGGCGGCGCTGTCGGTCGGTTTCGACGACGTCAATTACCCGCTGCCTGAATTCAGCGATGGGCTGTATTTCGCGGTCGCCTGCACCGACTACGTGCAGCTGTTCAGCCGGACGGCGGCGCCAGCCGTGCGTGCCCGCCAGTACCAGGCCGCGCTGCGCCGCGAACGACCTCGCGTGTTCGCGCCGTTCACGATCGGCCAGTGGACCCGGATGGACCAGTACACCGAGGCTTACAGCGCCTGCTTGCGCTGGCCCACCCCGGTCCGCCTGGTGCCGCCGATCATCGGCCACCCGCCGCTGGTGCCACGCAGGCTGCCGGTGCTGATCTTGTCTGGCACCTTCGACTCCCTCACCCCGTGGCTGCACGGGGCGACTCTGGTTGCCCGGCAGATGGGCCCGTCGGCGCGGGTGGTGCGGGTAGCCAACCTCACCCATGTCACGCTGCAAGACGGCGACGACTCCTGCCCGGCAGCGATCTACCAGGCATTCCTGCGCGATCCGGCCGGGCTTGCACACCTGGACACCGCCTGCGCCCGGCGGGTCGCCCCGATCCACGCCGTCGGCAGCTACCCGCTGCACCTGGCCGAAGCGGTGCCCGCCACCGCCACCGGCGGCAACGCCGCGGGCCGCCAGGCGCTGCAAGCCGCCGCGATAGCCGTGGCCAGCGTGGGTGATGAGATCAGCCGCTGGCCGCTGCTGGCCGGCGACCATGACGTCGGGCTGCGCGGCGGCCGGGTCAGCTTCTCCGGCGGCACGGTGCTGCGGATCTCGCTGCGCAACGTCCGCTGGGTGACCGACGCGATCATCGACGGCACGGCCCGCTGGAACCAGCGATCCGGCTGGGTGACCGCCCGGCTTACCGTGCACCTTTCCAGGGGCGCGCCAGTGCGTCTCGCCGCGCGCTGGCAGCCGTTCGCCATGCCCGGTCACCCGGCGGTCATCACCGGCTTCCAGGGCACCAGGCACCTCGCCGCGATCTGCCCAGCGCCATGACCGCCGGCCGCGTACCTTCATATCCGACATGACGTACGCACCGGTGAATGGCCTGCAGCTCTACTACGAGATCCATGGCAGCGGGAGGCCGCTCGTACTGCTCCACGGTGGCCTGCTGACCATCGACCTCAGCTTCGGGCCGTTGCTCGAGCCCCTCGCGGCGAGCAGGCAGGTGATAGCGGTGGAGCTGCAGGGGCACGGGCACACCGCTGATACCGGCCGCCCGATGACGATCGAGGCCCTGGCCGGTGACGTGGTCGCGCTGCTCGACCATCTGCGGATCGCCGAGGCCGATCTGTTCGGCTTCAGCCTCGGCGGTCTCGTCGCGTACGCGGTGGCGCTCGGCACGCCAGCCCGGGTCGGCAAGCTGATCGTCGCATCGGCGGACGCTCATCGCCCGCCGGGCCGCGAGAGCGCGCCACTCGGTGACGACCGCATGCCGACGCCGGCCGATTTCCAGGCAATGCGCGAGGCCTACGATGCGGTCGCTCCCGACCCCACGCGATTCGATGAGGTCGCGGCCAAGACGTCGGCAATGGTCCATGAGTTCCCCGGATGGACCGACGAGCTGCGATCGCTGCGGGTGCCGGCCCTGCTGCTCTTCGGCGACCGCGACTTCTCGCCGTTGCCTGACGTAGTGGAGATGTTCGAGCTGCTGCCGGACGCGCAGCTGGCGGTGCTGCCAGGAACCACGCACGTCGGCGTGACACGGCGGCCCGGCGAGGTGCTCGCGCTGATCACGCCGTTTCTCGACGCGTGCTGAGTGGTCATCGGCCGCGACCAGGGCTGGTCGGTGGCTGGCCGGTCAGGTCGGCGCGGCGTCCGGCGCCCCGACGAGCGACACCGCAAGGTTGAAGGCGATCGTAACGGCTGCGGGTGCCTATGCTGTGGTTTGTTCCAGTGGCGAGGGGCTCCTTATGCTGCGATCATTCATGACCGGCAAGATTCACCGCGCGACCGTGACCGAGGCAGCGCTCCACTACGAGGGGTCGCTGACGGTCGACGCTGCGCTGATGGACGCGGCGGGCCTGCTCGAGGGTGAGCGCGTGGATGTGGTCAGCGTCACGACTGGCGCGCGGCTTTCCACCTACCTGATTGCCGGCGGCGAGGGCGTGATCTGCGCCAACGGCGCAGCCGCGCACCTGTTGCACCCCGGCGACATGGTGATCATCATGGCCTACGGGCTGGTGGACCTGGATCGGGAGGATCCGCCGGCCGGGCGGGTCGTGCTGGTCGACGAGCGCAACCGGATGATCAGCCTGGCGGCACAAGGATCGTGAAGGGCGGTAACGCCCGGCCCGCGCGCCGGCGGCGTGTCACCGCAGCCAACCGCGCCTGAGCCTGACGCGCTGCAGCTACAGGAGCGTGACGCCAGTGAGGTCGGCCAGCCGGCCGACGAGCTGGTCCTGGAAGGCGGGGTCGCTGGCTTCTGCCGCGGGTGCCTGCCGCTGCCGGTGATACCAGTAGCCGCCGCTCGTGATGGCGGCGGGGTCGGTGCTGACGGCGAGCCAGGTCTGGGTGAGGTATCCCATTTCCAGGTCGTCGGATGCTCCGGGGCCGCCCATCTTGGTCGGCACCCAGCCCGGGTCGACCGCGTTGCTCAGCACGCCCGGCCAGGCGCGGGCGAGGGTGAGCGCGAGCGCCGTCACGTGCAGCTTGCTCTCGCTGTATGCCTTGGCGGGGTTCCAGGGCCGCCGGACCCAGTCGATGTCGCGCAGCGACCCGTTGCCGCCGTGGTGCATTCCGCTGCTGAGGTAGACGAGCCGGCCTGGGCGGTCAATCAGGGCAGTGAGGAGGTAGGGGGCGAGGGTGTTCACCGCGAGCGTCCTGGCGTGGCCCTCCTCGGTTGGCGCCCGGCTGGGTTCGAGGTAGATCCCGGCGTTGTGGACGACGGCGTCCATCGGGCCGATGTCGTTGACCTGGCCGGCGAGCGCCCGGGTCTCGGCCGCGCTGGCCAGGTCGGCGATCAGGACTGCGGCGGCGCGCGGGGCGAGTTCGGCGACGGAGGCGGCTCGCTGCCGGGTGCGGGCGTGCAGGACCACCTCATGGCCCTGGTCGATCAGGAGGCCAGCGGCGGCGCGGCCGAGGCCGTCGGTGGAGCCGGTGATGAAGACGCGAGCCACCGATGATCCTTCCTGCCATCGAGCCGCTCTGGTTCAGGTGCTCCAGCCACGGCGCTGAGCAACCTTACGGCACGAGGCCGGGCCGAGCCAAGCGCGAGAAAGGCATCAAGAGACCGCGCGCCTGATAGCTATCCGGTCAATGCCAGTTCGACGCGGAAGCTCCCGATTGCCGCGCTCGTAGCGTCATTGCCGCGTGCGATGCCAGCATTTACGGTGGAGGGCGAGGGGCGCCTGACCGCCGGGCGCCACGCCACCTCGGGCCGCGCAGTTCCGGCCCTCCGGCATACCAGGAAGGGTTTCGCGATGACCAACCCTAATCCCCCTATGTACCTTTGCGACATGGGCGAGGCAACTGACGGCACCGTCACAGGCATGACTTGCCAGGCGGAGAACGGCGCTCCTACCGCCGCCGGCTACCACTCGGGCACTTTTCTCATCGGCTGGAGCGGCGAGGCGGGGAGCTCGGGCGCGGTGTACCAGTGCGCCAGCGGCGTGACCATTAGCTACAGCCCGATGGTAGTCACCGCGGAGGGCAATATCACGATGCTGGAATGACGACCCCGCCCGTCAGAACGGGGCCGCGAGGGCGGCGAACGTGGCGTCGGAGAACTCGGCCGGGTCGGCCTGCGGGTCGCCGGGGTTCTTGTCCCACTCGCCAAGGTGCCACAGCCGCGCTCGTCGAACAGCACGATCCGGTACCTTTCCGGATCGAAAATCCGCCCCTGGCCGGGCCGGCAGCCCGAGCCGGGGCCGCCGTGCACGATGACGGCGGGCTTGCCTTCCGGATTGCCGCAGGTCTCCCAGTACACCAGGTTCGCGTCACCAGCCTCGAGCATAGATGCCGAGCAGGTACAAGATCACATCGAGGTGCGGAACGCTCACCGACGCTGGGACGTGGCCGAGCGCCGGGAGGACAAGGCCCCCGGCACGCGCGTCGTGATCACCGGCGACCTGATGGAGTTGCACGCCGCACTCCAGAAGGACCGTGCCGGCCGTGACCCCCTCGTGCCAGCGCCCGCAGGGCTGCAAGGAGGGCATCAACTGCGACGTAGCCGAACGGTGCCTGTGGGCCGGCCCAAGCTAATGATCTACTTCGGCCACGTCTTGACGGCAAGTCCTGCCAGCACTTCCTGCCGCTTGTCGATTTCAGTCGGCGTCCAATCGGTAGCGCTGGCAACCATCCTCGTCAGGACGTACGGCGAAGCCGAATAGACAGGCCGTTTCGTGGAGAAGGCCGCGTTTCCCAGGCGCGTGTTGCTGCTCGCCCGCAACAGGACCAAGTTGCCGAGCCGCGACACATAAGCGGCTACAGCCTCGGCCTTGAAGTGTCGCCAGTCCTGGCCAGGCTTCCTGGGCATGACATGTTCCAAGTTGACTACCAAGCCCTACTAGTGAATGGCACATCGGTCCGGTCTTTCCGAGTGAAGGGCACATCCACCAGGAAAGGT
>JASIBM010000311.1 GCA_030045175.1 Streptosporangiaceae bacterium
CGCCGGGATGTGGATCTCATCGGCGTCATCGGGCGGCCCGGCCTCGAGCAGCAGCACCTTCACCGACGGGTTCTCGCTGAGCCTGGCGGCCAGCACGCAACCCGCGCTACCAGCGCCAACGACCACATAGTCATACACGATCGACTCCAGGACCTGGTTCAGGCATTTCGCTAAAACACCCTACTAGTTCATACCAGTAGCACCCGGCCTTTGGCCAACTCGGGGCACCCGCTCGGCTCGCCCGGGGCTAACGTGGTTGGCATGCCGAAGGATCGCGATAAGCCAGTCGTGCTCTCCCGCATCTACACCAAGACCGGCGACGCGGGCAGCACCGCGCTCGGCGACCTCAGCCGCGTGGCCAAGACCGACCCGCGGCTGGCCGCCTATGGTGACATCGACGAGGCGAACAGCGCGATCGGGGTGGCTGTCACCGCCGGCGGGCTAGCCGATGACGTGCGAACGCTGCTGATTTTCATTCAGAACGAGCTCTTCGACGTCGGTGCAGACCTGTCCAAGCCGGTCGAGCGCGACGAGCAGCCTGGCTCCTCGCTCCGGGTCGACGAGGGCTACCTGGCCAGGCTCGAGCAGGCGTGCGACGCGTACAACGAGGCGCTGCCCACGATGCGCAGCTTCGTGTTGCCAGGCGGGACAAAGGGAGCCGCGTTCTTGCACGTGGCGAGGACGATCGTGCGGCGCGCCGAGCGGTCGGCCTGGGTGGCGTTCGAGGCGCACGGCGATTCCATGAACCCGCTGGCCATCCGGTACCTGAATAGGCTGTCCGACCTGCTGTTCATACTCGGGCGAGCGGCCAACGAGCCAGGCGGCGACCTGTTGTGGGTACCCGGCGGGCAGCGCTAGGAGGGCGGGCTACGCCAGGCCGGGCAGGGGCAGCTGCGGCCCGGCCTCCAGCCAGGCCATCAGGCCGGTCAGCGCGTCCGAGTTCATGGCCAGCCAGAGCGTCTCGCCCGGTGCCCCGGTGTCGAACTGGACCAGGGCCGGCCACCCGTCGCGGGCGTGCCGTGCGACCGGTCGCAGCGTCTGCCGGTTGAACACCGCGTCGGGCCGCAGTCGCACTCCATAGGAGCGGAACCAGTAGAGCCGGTCGGTCCGGTACGCCGCGAACCCGCGTCTCCAGCGGGTGTCGCCGGCCCGGCGCAGGCAGCACTCGACGGCACCGCCTGGTCGCCTGATCGCTACCACCCTGGCCGCCTGAGCGGCCACCACGAGCAGTAAAAACAGCGCGAGGGCGACGAGGAACCAGCCAATGGCAGCCAGATCCCTGGTCAACTCCGCTGTCCAGGCCGTTATCGGGTGGTCATGCGGTCTCGCCCGCCGCCCTGAGCTGGGCGAGCAGGTAGCCGGCCGGCGCATCCCCGGCGGCTGCGAGCTCGGTCCTGATCGCGGCCACGTCCACGTCCGCGCCGAGGACGGCCTGCCTGGCCAGGATCGAGACCTTGTCGTCGGCGATGGCCAGGAAGCCGCCGCCCACGGCGGCGGTAACCCACTCCCAGCCGGCTGACTGGTCCTGCGGCAGGATCCGCACGACGCTGCCAGGCGCCAGGATGCCGAGCACCGGGGAATGACCGGTCAGCAGGCCGATGTCGCCGTCCAGGGTCTTGGCGACCACCTCCTGGGCCGGGCCGGCCCAGATCTCCCCTTCCGGCACGACCAGCCGCACGCTCAGGCTCACCGTTCCAGCTCCCTGGCCTTGCGCTCGACGTCCTCGATCCCGCCGCACATGAAGAACGCCTGCTCGGGCACGTGGTCGTACTTGCCCTCGGAGATCGCCTTGAACGATGCGACGGTCTCTTCCAGCGGGACGAACGCCCCCGGGATGCCGGTGAACTGCTCGGCCACGAACATCGGGTGGGACAAGAACCGCTCGATCCGCCTGGCCCGCTGCACCGTGACCTTGTCCTCCTCGGACAGCTCGTCGATGCCGAGGATCGCGATGATGTCCTGGAGCTCCTTGTACCGCTGCAAGATCCGCTGCACTTCGCGGGCCACGCTGTAGTGCTCCTGGCCGATGTACTTCGCGTCCAGGATCCGCGACGTGGAGTCGAGCGGGTCCACCGCGGGGTAGATGCCCTTCTCCGTGATCGCGCGGTTCAGCACGGTGGTGGCGTCCAGGTGCGCGAACGTGGTGTGCGGTGCCGGGTCGGTGATGTCGTCGGCGGGCACGTAGATCGCCTGCATCGAGGTGATCGAGTGGCCCCTGGTCGAGGTGATCCGCTCCTGCAGCTGACCCATCTCGTCGGCCAGCGTCGGCTGGTAACCCACGGCCGATGGCATCCGCCCGAGCAGCGTGGACACCTCCGAGCCCGCCTGGGTGAAGCGGAAGATGTTGTCGATGAACAGCAGCACGTCCTGCTTCTGCACATCGCGGAAGTACTCGGCCATCGTGAGCGCGGACAGGCCGACCCTGAGCCTGGTGCCCGGCGGCTCGTCCATCTGGCCGAACACCAGCGCGGTGTCCGCGATCACGCCGGACTCGCTCATCTCGAGGAAGAGGTCGTTGCCCTCGCGGGTCCGCTCCCCCACCCCGGCGAACACCGACACGCCGCCGAAGTTCTTGGCGACGCGGCGGATCATCTCCTGGATCAGCACCGTCTTGCCCACGCCCGCGCCGCCGAACAGGCCGATCTTGCCGCCGTTCACGTACGGGGTGAGCAGGTCGATCACCTTGATGCCGGTGACGAACATCTCGGTCTTCGGCTCAAGCTGGTCAAGGGCCGGCGCGGGCCGGTGGATCGGCCACCGCTCGGTCACCTTCAGCGAGGCGGTCGGCACGTCAAGCGTCTCGCCGAGCACGTTGAACACGTGGCCCTTGGTCACGTCGCCGACCGGCACCGAGATCGGGCCGCCGGTGTCGGTCACCGGGGCGCCCCGCACCAGGCCGTCGGTGGGGCGCATCGAGATCGCCCGGACCGTGTTGTCGCCTATGTGCTGCGCGACCTCCAGGGTCAGCGTGTTGACCTGGCCGCCCATGGTCACGTCGACGTGCAGGGCGTTGTAGATGTCGGGCATCTCGTCCGCGGCGAACTCGACGTCCACGACAGGCCCGATCACGCGGGCGACCCGGCCGGTGGCCTGGCCTGCTGGCGCGCCGGCCGCACGGGTTGCTGTTGCGGTCATTTCACTTACTCCCGGGTCGACTCGGCAAGCGCGTTCGCGCCACCGACAATCTCGCTGATTTCCTGGGTGATCTCGGCCTGCCGCGCCTTGTTGGCGTCCCTGGTGAGCTTCTCGAGCAACTCGTTGGCGTTGTCCGTGGCCGACTTCATCGCCCGCCGCCTGGCGGCGATCTCCGCGGCGGCCGAGTCGAGCAGCGCGTGGAAGACCCTGCTCTCCACGTACCAGGGCAGCAACTGGTCGAGCACGGCCTCCGGCGACGGCTCGAACTCGTAGATCGGTATCGCCCGCCGCTCCACCCGCTCGGCGATCTCGAGCGGCAGCAGCCTGTGCACGACCGGCCGCTGGGTCAGCATCGACACGAACTCCGTGTAGACCAGGTAGATCTCGTCCACGCCGCCCTCTGTCATCGGCCGGGCGAACGCGTCAAGCAGCGTCTTGGTGATCGCGGTGGCGTTGTGGTGCGCCGGGGTGTCCGAGTAGCCGCTCCACTCGGCCGCCATGTGGCGCTCCCTGAACCTGTGCCAGACGATGCCCTTGCGCCCTGAGACGTAAGGCACCGCCTGGACGCCGCGCTCGCCGAGCAGCTTGCTCACGCCCTGCGCCTCGCGCAGCACGCTGGCGTTGAAGCCACCGCAAAATCCCCGGTCGCTGGTCAGGATTAGCACGGCCGCCCTGGTCGGGTTCTCGGCCGGCGTGGTCAGCGGGTGCACGACGTTGGCCGACCTGCTGACCACCGCCTCGACCGCAGCGGTGATCTCACGCGCGTACGGCGCGGCGGCGTGCGCGCGCTGCTGGGCCTTGATGATCCTCGACGACGCGATCAGCTCTTGCGCCTTGGTGATCTTGGCGGTGGACTTGACCGTGGCGATCCGCCGCCTGACCGCTCGAAGCTGTGCTCCCATTGCGCTACTGCCCCGCAGGTGGCGGCGGGAGGTGCCTGACCAGGACCTCCTGCTCGATCTCGGACTCGGGTACCGCCTCCGCTACCTCGTCGATCACCAGCAACTCACCCGCGCTCGTCTCGAAGCCGCGGCGGAACTCGCTGATCGCGTCCTTGAGCGCGGTGACCGTGTCGTCGGACAGGTCGCCGGTTTCCCTGATCGCGTCGAAGATGCCCGCGTGATCCCGGCCGATGTAGTCGAGGAACTCGTCCTCGAACCTGCGGATGTCGTCGATGGGCACGTCGTCGAGCTCGCCCGTGGTGCCCGCCCAGACCGAGACCACCTCGCGCTCGACCGGGTAAGGGCTGTACTGGCCCTGCTTGAGCAGCTCGACCAGCCTGGCGCCGCGGTCAAGCTGCGCACGGGACGCGGCGTCCAGGTCGGAAGCGAACGCCGCGAACGCCTCGAGGTCGCGGTACTGCGACAGGCCGAGGCGCAGCGTGCCGGCCACCTTCTTCATCGCCTTCACCTGAGCGTTGCCGCCGACCCGCGAGACCGAGATGCCCACGTTGATGGCCGGCCTGACGCCGGAGTTGAACAGGTCGGTCTCCAGGAAGATCTGGCCGTCGGTGATGGAGATCACGTTGGTCGGGATGTACGCGGAGACGTCGTTGCCCTTGGTCTCGATGATCGGCAGGCCGGTCAGCGAGCCGCCGCCCAGCTCGTCGGATAGCTTCGCGCACCGCTCGAGCAGCCGCGAGTGCAAGTAGAAGACGTCACCTGGGTATGCCTCGCGGCCCGGTGGCCGGCGCAGCAGCAGCGAGATCGCGCGGTACGCCTCGGCCTGCTTGGTCAGGTCGTCGAAGATGATCAGCGCGTGCTTGCCCTG
Organism: Streptosporangiaceae bacterium; assembly: GCA_030045175.1. Taxonomy (GTDB): domain Bacteria; phylum Actinomycetota; class Actinomycetes; order Streptosporangiales; family Streptosporangiaceae; genus Chersky-822. The sequence goes on from JASIBM010000311.1 coordinate 4,906, forward strand.
GTACATCCAGTGCTGGCCGATCGCCGAGCCGGTGTAGGGGGCGATGTACTTGTAGCCGGCCGGGTCCGAGGCAGGCGCGGCCACGATCGTCGTGTACGCCATCGCTCCCGCGTCCTCGAGCGACTGGCGTACCTGGGCGATCGTGGAGCCCTTCTGACCGACCGCCACGTAGATGCAGCGGACCTGCCTGGCCGGATCGCCCGACTCCCAGTTGGCCCGCTGGTTGATGATCGTGTCGATCGCGATCGCGGTCTTGCCTGTCTGCCGGTCGCCGATGATGAGCTGGCGCTGGCCGCGGCCGATCGCCGTCATCGCGTCGATCGCCTTGATTCCGGTCTGCAGCGGCTCCTTGACCGGCTGGCGCTGCACCACCGTGGGCGCCTGCAGCTCGAGCGCGCGGAGCTGGGTGTTCTCGACCGGGCCCTTGCCGTCGAGCGGCTCGCCGAGCGGGCCGACCATCCGGCCGAGGAACTCATCGCCCACCGGGACAGAGAGCACCTCACCGGTCCGCTTGACCCGCTGGCCTTCCTCGATCTTGCTGAAGTCGCCGAGGATGACCACGCCGATCTCGCGGACGTCCAGGTTCAGCGCCAGGCCGCGGGTTCCGTCCTCGAACTCGAGCAGCTCGTTCGCCATCGCCGATGGCAGGCCCTCGACCCTGGCGATGCCGTCACCGCACTCAAGGACGGTGCCCACCTCCTCGGTGGCCGCGGCGCCTGGCTCGTAGGCCTCGACGAAACGCGCGAGCGCGTCCCTGATCTCCTCGGGCCTGATCGTCAGCTCCGTCATCTTCCTCGCGTCTTTCTCATCTGGCTGTCCTGCTCGTCTGGTTCATGCCCGGCTTCGTCATGCGGCCAGGTCCCGCCGCAGCTCGGCCAGCCGGCTCGCGACGCTACCCGTGATCAGCTCGTCGCCGATCCGGACCGAGAGGCCACCGAGCACGCTGGGGTCGAGCACGACGTTCAGGTGCACGGCGTGCCCGTAGGTCGCGGTCAGCGCGGCGGCCAGCCTGGCCCGCTGAGTGGCGGTCAGCTCCGTGGCCACCCTGACCTCTGCGACCAGGCGCTGCCGCAGCTCGGCCGCTAGGTTCGCGTACGCCTGCAGCCCTATGTCCAGGCTACGTCCCCGCGGCTGGGCTGCCGCCTGCGAGATGAGCCGCAACGCGGGGCCGCTGACCTTGCCCGCGAGCAGCTCGGTCACCACGCTCGCCCGCCCGGCGGCAGGAACGAACTGGTTGGACAGCGCCGAGCGCAGGGCGGGGTTGGCCGTGACGATCCGGCCGAACCTGAACAGCGCGTCCTCAAGCTCGTCGAGCTGGCCCTGCCGATCGGCCGCCTCGGCGATCGCGAGCACTGCGAGCTGCTCGGCCGCGTCGGCCAGGTCGCCTGGCTCGGACCAGCGATCACCCACCAGGCCGGACACCTGGGTGAGCGTGCTGGCGCCGACCCTCCCGGTGAGCAGCCCGCTGGCCAGGCCGATCCTGTCCGCCGCGGCCCTGGCCGGGTCGGTCAGCGCCCGGCGCAGGCCCGGCGCTTCGTCGAGCAAGCCGACGACCCCGAACAGCTCGTCACCGACCTCGCTCGCCTGCGCCTGCGTGCCGCCTGCCAGCGCGGCGGACAGCCGCTCCTTGGCCGCGGCGAGCGACGCCCTGCTCGTGCCCCTCATCGGCCGGCCCGCACCCCGCTGGCGGCCTGCGCCTCAAGGTCATCGAGGAACCGATCGACCATCCGCGCCTGCCGCGCCTCGTCGGCGAGTGACTCGCCGACGATCCGGCTGGCTAGCTCGACCGCCAGCGCGCCGACTTCGCCGCGCAGTGCCGTGAGCGCTTGCTGCTTCGCCGCCTCGATCTGGGCGTCCGCGGACGTGACAAGGCGCTGGTACTCGGCCGCGCCGTCGGCCCGGCCGCGCGCCACGATCTGCGCGGCCTCTTCCTTGGCCGCCTCGCGCAGCCTGGCCGCCTCGTGCCTGGCGTCGGCGAGTTGCGCGCGGTACTGCTCGAGCACCGCCTTGGCCTCGTCCTGCGCGACCTCCGCGCGCTTCAGCCCGCCCTCGATCTGATCGGTCCTGTTGTGCAGCATTATGAGGAACCTGGGCAGCAGCATCTTCCAGAGCGCGACGAAGACGATCGCGAACGTGATCAGCCCGACGATGAGCTCGGTCCCGCTAGGGAACAGTGGCCCCAGGAGCGATGACAGCGATGCCAGGGGTGATCCGGCCAGCACCATGACGTCTACCTCTCAGCTGGTGTTGCCTTGTGGCGAACACCACTATTTCTTACGTAGGGAACAGAACGGCAAACGGGCGGTTATTTGATGAAGAACGGCACCGCGATGCCGATCAGCGCGAGCGCCTCGGTCAGCGCGAAGCCGATCCACATGAAGGTCGTGATCTGGCCGGTCGCCTCTGGCTGCCGCGCCATCGCCTCGATCGCGTGCCCGAAGACCAGGCCGATGCCGATGCCGGGTCCGATCGCAGCGAGGCCGTAGGTCAGAGCACCCAGTTGGATGATATGGAAGGTCTGAGTCGGCGGGGTACCCTTGCCCGCAGCCAAAATATGCATCAGGTGCATCACGGCGATCACGTGCATCTCTTAGTTTTCCTTCTTATTCGGGCCGGCGGCCGTCCGCCGGTCTGGGGATGGTCAGGTCAGTGCGCCGACGAGGCGTCCGCTATGTAGTAGGCGGTCAGCGTCGTGAAGATGAACGCCTGGAGGAACTGGATCAGCACCTCAAGGCCGGTCAGGATGATGGTCACCAGGAACGACGTGGTCGCGAACAACAGGCCGATGCTCGCGCTGAACAGGTACCACGAGGCGATGCCGAAGACGAGCAGCAGCAGGTGGCCGGACAGCATGTTGGCGAAGAGCCGGATCGTCAGCGTGAACGGCCGCACGAAGATGCTCGAGAACAGCTCGATCGGGCTGAGCAGCGGCAGGATCCACCAGGGCGCGCCGGATGGGACGGCTATTTCCTTGAAGTAACGGCCGGGACCCTTGCTCTTGATTCCCACGGTGAGGAAGGTGATCCACACGATCAGGGCGAGCCCTAGCGGGAACGCTATCCTCGACGTGGCCGGGAAATCGACCAGCGGAATGATCCCGAAGATGTTCATGAGCCATATGAAGAAGAACAGCGAGACTAGCAACGGCAGCCATTTATCGCCCGCCTTGCCGAGCTGCGGCCGCAGGATCTGGTCGCGGACGAAGAGCACGCCCATCTCGCCGAGGTTCTGCACACCGCGCGGCACCAGCGCGGGCTTGCGGAAGGCCGCGATGAAGAAGCCGAGCACGATCGCGCCCGCGACGATCGCGATCAGTATCTGCTTGGTGACGTGGAACACGCCGATGCTGAAGATCGGCGCGAAGTTGAAGTCCTGGATTCCTGGCGCCGGGTAGCCACAGCCACTGAAGATATGCCCGGTGCAGCCAGGCATCGCCAGCACCGCCTGCGCCGCCTGCGCGTCAATCACCTGCTGCTCCCGTGTACTCCGCTCACCTGTACTCCGCTTCCCGCTCGCCTCCAGGTGCCCTTTGAGGCACCGTCAGGGCTTGTCGCTCGTTCCTCGCTCCAGCGCCCAGGCGGCGCCGGCACCCTGCGGCTCGCTCGCGCGGCGGCTTCCCGCTTGCCTCCGGGCGCCTTTGAAGGCGCCGCCTTCCCTCGTCGCAAACTTCGCTCCTCAGTCCAGCGCGGCGCCGGCGCCCTGCGGCTCGCTCGCGCCCGGCTCGCCTGCGGCTCGCTCGCACAGCGGCATCCCGCGCGCCTCCGGGCGCGCCCTTATAGCACCCGGCGCCCGCACCGATCAGGGCCTGCCTGACCTGGTCACCCTGAAGATGATCAACGCGACCGATAGCGCCAGGCCGACGATCATGCCGACGGGAAAGAGCAGGGGCAAGCCCGTCCAGCGTCCGACCAGCCAGCCGATCCCGCCGTACAGCACCATGCCGCCGATCAGGTAGCTCAGGTACGTATAGCCCGTGGACGGCGGGGGCGACGCGGGCCCGTCCTGCCCAGCCGGCGCGTCGCGCTGGCGCACCCAGCGCGACCACGCAGGCAAGTCCTCGTGGCCCTGGTGGCCCGGCCTGTCCCGTTGCCGCTCGGGTTCGCTTCCGGCTGCGCCAGGCTTCCCCGCCCCAGCCGACCCGGTCATGATCTCGCCCTGCCCCGTCCGCGGCTGCCGCTCCGGCCGTTCCCGCGGCCCTGTGTCGAGCGCGTTTCACGGCTCACCGCTGCCCGTCAGGTTCGACGTAAGGCCGCTTCAACCGCATCGACCACGTGATCTGCGCACCCGAGTAGACCAGCACGCACACGATGGCCGTGAGGCCGAACAGCCTGGGGTTGAACGCGGAGGTGTTCTGGAACTGACCCACGAGGAACAGCAGGACGAGGATCTTGACGAAGTAGGTGCCGAGCGCGGTCACCATCATGATCTGCGGGCTCACCCGCGCGGCGCGTCCCACGGCGAAGATGCTGGCGCCGAAGAAGAGCGCGACGATCCCGATCGCCACCAAGCCGCCGATCAGGCCCTTGGTGCCCCCGACGGCTAGGCAGATCGCCAGCATGATCATTGCCGCGATGGCCGTGACGACGGCCGACCGGCGGACGATCTGGGCGTAGTTCGCCAGCATTGTCGGTTTCCTCAGCAGAACTTGTCGGCTGCCTGTCAGCTAGCCGGGCGGCGGGTAAACGGCGTGGGTGTCCCGGTTACTTAACGGTCACCCGGTTGCAGCGGATATCCCCGAGCTACCAGGCGAGCGAAACGTATCACGGCTCCCGCACCAACCGTCTAGTGGGTGCTCGTGAAAGATATCACAAGCTCTCAGGCGTTGGTCGCAGCAGGTCACCGATGGTGACGAAGGTAACCGATATCGCTACCACCCGCGAAGGCGCCCACTACGCACAGCCCGCGCCCACCCGCGAAAGCGCCCATTGCGGGGACTCCCGGGCGCGAGCGCACCAGGGCACATCCTCGGACGGGCACAATTCCTCAGACGGGCACAGTTCCTCAGACGGGCACAGTTCCTCAGACGGGCACAGCGC
>JASIBM010000312.1 GCA_030045175.1 Streptosporangiaceae bacterium
GCGACCGGCCAGCAACATGCCCGCCGCGGACGATGGCGCCGACGTGGCCACGAGATCCCGGCAGACGGGAGCGACCGCGGCGGCCACGTCAACCGGAGCCGTCGGCCAGAACGGTGCCCAGCGAGGCGGATCCCGGCCGGCCGGCCCTAGGAAGCCGGGCGCCGGTCAGGCCGAGGCCGGACCGCCGGCCGCCGCCAGGCAGCGGTCCGCTGGCGGCTCGTCGCCAAAGGCCTCGCGCGACCTGGTCGGCACGAACGCGGCAGGCATGGTCGCGCGGGACGATCCCCGGCTGGATACCGATCCCGATGAAACCGGCGTGGCCGACGGGCTCACCGGCTCCGAGCTGATCATGCGAGAGCTTGGCGGCGAGGTGATCGAGGAGACTGGGGAGGGCTGAGCGGGGGCTTACAGCCCGGCGCGCCAGCACTTCGACCGGCGGGCCGGCCGTAGGCTCTCAGTGAAGGCGGTCCGGTAGCGGGCGCCCGGAGGCGAGCGGGAAGACTTGCGCGAGCGAGCCGAAGGCGAGCCGAGCGCGAGCGAGCCGCAGGCGCCGGCGCCGCCTGGACTGAGGAGCGTGGTTTTCGCGACGAGGGAAGGCGGAGCCTCAAAAGGCGCCCGGAGGCGAGCGGGAAGAAAGGGCGGGTGAACGCGCCATGGAACCCGGTGGGCAGTTCGACATGCAGCAGATCTTCGCCGCAGCGGCGCAGATGCAAAGTCAGCTGATGAACGCGCAGGAGCAGCTGGCCGAGACCGAGGTGACTGGCAGCGCGGGTGGAGGCCTGGTGAAGGTGACGCTCAACGGGCAGGGCGAGATCACCGACCTCGTCATCGCCAAGGAGGTCATCGAGCCCGCAGACCCGGAAGATACCGCCCAGACCGTCGCCGACCTGGTCCTGGCCGCATGCCGGGACGCCTATCGGGCGCTGGCCGACGTCCAGGAGAACACGATGGGACCGCTGGCCGGCGGCCTGCTCAGCGGCCTAGGTGGCCTAGGTGGCCTCGGCGGGTTGCCTGGCCTGGGTGGCGCGCCGGGCGCTCAAGGCATGCCAGGCATTCCTGGCCTGCCGGGATTCGGCGGCCTGCCCGGCCTGCCTGGCCTGCCCGGCCTAGCAGACCTGCCAGACCCGCCTGACACAGGCGAGCCAGGCCAGGACGACGACGACGGCGAAGACTGAGCCGGGACCGAGGGCGAGAAACTCAGGTGTACGAAGGCGTCGTCCAGAACCTCATCGATGAGCTTGGCCAGCTACCCGGCGTCGGCCCGAAGGGCGCTCAGCGCATCGCGTTCTACCTGCTTGCGGCCGACCCGCAGGATGTCCGCAGGCTCGCGACCGCGCTCACAGAGGTGGCAGAGAAGGCCAAGTTCTGCCGTACCTGCGGCAACGTGGCCGAGAACGACGAGTGCCGGATCTGCCTGGACACTCGCCGTGACCCCGCCGTCATCTGCGTGGTGGAGGAGCCCAAGGATGTCGCCGCGATCGAGAAGATCCGCGAGTTCCGCGGCCGGTATCACGTGCTCGGCGGCGCGATCAGCCCGATAGACGGGATCGGCCCGGAGAACCTGCGGATCAAGGAGCTGCTGGGCAGGCTCGCGGACGGCGCGGTGACCGAGGTGATCCTGGCCACCGATCCGAACCTCGAAGGCGAGGCGACCGCTACCTACCTGGCCAGGCTCATCAAGCCGCTGGGCCTGCGGGTGACCAGGCCGGCCAGCGGCCTGCCGGTCGGCGGCGAGCTCGAGTATGCCGACGAGGTGACGCTCGGCCGGGCCTTCGAGGGGCGCAGGACGCTCAACGTCTGAGGCTACAAGATCGCAGGTAGACTCGGTCTTCCGGCCAGCGGCGCGGGCCATCGGAACAGGCCAGCGGAACCGCTCAGGCGAACCTGGATGACCAGCGAGGAGCGGCGCGCCTTGTCCCTTGTCGTGCAGAAGTACGGAGGATCTTCGCTCGCCGACGCGGATGGCATCAAGCGCGTCGCGCAGCGGATCGTCGCGACCCGCAAGGCCGGCCATTCCGTGGTGGTCGTCGTCTCCGCGATGGGTGACACCACCGATGAGCTGCATGACCTGGCCCTGGATGTCAGCCCGGTGCCGCCCGGCCGCGAGCTCGACATGCTGCTCACCGCCGGCGAGCGGATCTCGATGGCGCTGGTGGCGATGGCCATTGCCAACCTCGGCTTCGAGGCACGGTCGTTCACAGGCTCACAGGCCGGGGTGATCACAGACTCAACGCACGGCAAGGCGCGGATCATCGACGTGACGCCGGGCCGGATCTCCGGTGCGCTGGCCGACGGCGCGATCCCGATCGTGGCCGGATTCCAGGGCGTCTCGGCCGGCAGCAAGGACATCACCACGCTCGGCCGGGGCGGCTCAGACACCACGGCGGTCGCGCTCGCCGCCGCGCTCGCCGCGCAGACGTGCGAGATCTACACCGACGTGGACGGCGTGTTCACAGCCGACCCGCGGATCGTGCCGAGCGCGCGCAAGATCCCCGTGATCAGCTACGACGAGATGCTGGAGATGGCTGCCTGCGGCGCGAAGGTGCTGCACCTGCGCTGCGTGGAGTACGCCAGGCACTACGACATTCCGATCCACGTCAGGTCCTCGTTCAGCAGCAGGGAAGGAACCTGGGTCACCGGTTCGAAGGCCCATGGGACGAATGGGCCTGGCGAGCACGACGAACAGCCGCGGGAGGACGCGATGGACCAGCCGATCATCACTGGGGTCGCTCATGACAGGGATGAGGCCACGATCACGGTGACCGGGATCCCCGACAAGGTCGGCATCGCGGCGAAGATCTTCCGCGAGATCGCTGAGGCGGGCATCAACATCGACATGATCGTGCAGAGCACGTCGAGAGCGACCGGACAGGCCGACATCTCGTTCACTCTGCCCAGGCAGGATGGGCCGGCCGCGATGACCCGGCTGCGCGAGGTCCAAGGTGACATCGGCTTTGAGTCCCTCGTGTTCGACGAGAGCATCGGCAAGATCTCGCTGATCGGGGCGGGCATGCGGTCGCATCCAGGGGTCAGCGCCGACTTCTTCGGCGCGCTCGCCGACAACGGCGTGAACATCCGCATGATCTCGACGTCGGAGATCAGGATCTCAGCGGTGGTCGACGCCGCGGACCTCGACGAGGCGGTGAGCGCCGCGCACCGCGCGTTCGGGCTGGACGACGGCCGGGGCGAGGCCGTCGTCTACGCCGGGACGGGCCGGTGACTAACCGATATCGCTTAACGATGCATCGAGATCCGATATAATGACGGGCATGGGAACGGACCACCGGCCGGCGCTCGCGATCGTCGGCGCGACCGGCGCCGTCGGCACCGTCATGCGCGACGTCATCTCCACCAGGCCCGACATCTGGGGCGAGGTCCGGCTGATCGCCTCCGCCAGGTCGGCCGGACGCCTCCTGCCGGTGCGCGGCGAGCAGGTCGAGGTCCGCGCGCTGACCGCCGAGGCGTTCGACGGGGTGGACATCGCGATGTTCGACGTGCCCGACGAGGTGTCCGCATCCTGGGCGCCGGCCGCGGCCGCGCGCGGCGCCGTGGTGATCGACAAGTCGGGCGCGTTCCGGATGGACCCGCAGGTACCGCTCGTCGTGCCAGAGGTGAACCCCACCGAGATTTCCAACAGGCCCAAGGGCATCATCTCGGTGCCAAACTGCACGACGCTTTCCATGATCGTCGTGATCGGCGTCCTGCACCAGGCCTACCGGTTGCGCGAGCTCGTCGCCGCGTCCTATCAGGCCGCGTCGGGAGCCGGCCAGGCAGGCACCGACGCGCTCTACGACCAGATCGCCGCCGTGGCCGGCGACCGGACGCTCGGCCAGCGCCCCGGTGACGTGCGCGCCGCGATTGGTGACGGTGGCCCGTTTGGCGCGCCGCTAGCCCTCAACGTGGTGCCGTGGGCCGGCTCACTGCGCCCCGACGGCTGGTCGTCGGAGGAACTCAAGATCAGGAACGAGACCCGTAAGATCCTCGGCGTCCCCGACCTGCGGATCTCGGCCACCTGCGTACGGGTGCCGGTGATCACCGGGCACTCGCTCGCGCTGCACGCCGCATTCGAGGCCGAGGTCGACGCCGAGGAGGCGCGCAAGCTGCTCGGCGACGCGCCGGGCATCGTGGTGGTGGACCGGCCGGAGAACGCCGAGTACCCGACGCCGGTCGACGTGGCTGGCACGGACCCGACCATGGTCGGCAGGATCAGGCGCAGCCAGGACGACGCCCACGCGCTCGACCTGTTCGTGTGCGGCGACAACCTGCGCAAGGGCGCGGCCCTCAACGCCGCCCAGATCGCCGAAGCACTGATCTAGTCCCGCTGGCCCCGCGCTGGCCGGCCGGCTGGCGACGGCCGGTTACCTCGCCAGGTGGGCGCCGAGGAACGCCAGCGACGGGGGTGTCTGCGCGTGGAAGAAAGGGCTGGTGTGGCAGCCCTGCGAGATGTCCACGACCGCGCCGGGTGGCAGCGCCCTGACCAGTGCCTGCACGCCGGGATGGAACGGGTCGTCCAGCCCGGATGCCACCCGCACGGGCATCCCGGCCAGCGCGCTGGCGTGGGTGACCGCGTCGGCGCGCGCGAACGCCGCCGCAGAGGCGTAGGCCCCGGGGTTGACCGCCCGCGCCTGCGCGTAGCTGGTCCAGATCGCCGGGCTGATGGCGGCGACCGCGCCGAATACCTCCGGGTGCCACTCCGCGAGCAGGATCGCGCCGTAGCCGCCCATCGAGATCCCGAACGTGCCGATCCGCCTCGTCCCTAGCCCGAGCCCGAGTCGCTGGCACATCGGGATCAGCTCGTTGATCACCATGCCCATCGGGTCATCGCCCGGATGCGGGTTCCAGTACCCGCCGCCGCCGTCGGCCGCCGCGAACGCCATCGGCGGCAGCAGCCGTCCGTGCACGCGCATCGCAAGCGCACGTGCGGCCGGCATCGGCCCGAACACGTATCGGTAGTTGCCGCCGTACGCGTGCAACCCGATGATCAGCGGCAGCCTGCTGCCCGGCCCGTGGCCGGGCGGGTAGGCGATGGTGTACCCCACCCGGCGCCGCCGCGCAGCCGAGTAGAAGCTGCCAGACCGCGAGGGCCCGGCGGCGGCGAACGTCACCGGCGGCATCGGCACGTCGCACGCGCCGTCGATCTGGTCGAGCAGGCTCTTGCCCGGCAGCACGCCGTGGTCGACGAGTTCGGCCCCGCCGGCGCCGGCGACCGCGATCCCGGCCAGCCCTGCCAGGCCGATCCCGAGCACCCGGCGGCGAGAAGGGCTCACCGGCCCGGCCTTGTCAGCCCGGCGGCGCGCCACGTCAGCGCGGCGCGCGCGGCGACGCCGCCTGCCAGCGCGAGGATGGCGGCTCCGGCCTGGTCGATGGCGCCGACGTGGAACAGCGACCGGGGCCCGCCGCTGGCGGCCGCGAGCCAGCACAGCGCGCCGCAGAAGAAGACGACCATGCTCACGGCTGCCATGCGGCTCAGCCAGGTCTGGCAACCAAGCGCCCGGCGTGACAGCTCCAGTCGCCGCAACAGCGCCGCCGAGCTGGCGACCAGGCAACAGCCCGCGGCTGGGCACAGCACCATCCAGGCGACCTCAGCGGCAGGGAACGCCGCCAGCATGCTGGGATGCGCCCAGTACGACGTGATCCACAAGGTGGTGGCCCAGCCAAACGCGGCGATCCCGCCGGGCACGCCGCCGTGAACAAGGAGCAGATGGCCGCCGGTGCCCGGCCAGCCATTCTCGAAGTGCCTGCCACCGATGATCAGGGTCGACGCGCCGATGACGACCAGCGCGCCTGGCCACAGCAACCGCCGGCCCTTGCCGCGCACGCACATCGTGGCAGCGGCCCAGATTACCGTGCACGCGGCGAGCAGGGTCGCCGCGGCGAACATTGCCAGAGCGCAGGTCATGAGGTCCAAGGCTGGCGTTATGGCACGGTCATCGGGCACCGCCCACTGGACGCCGATCGCGAGCTGCGACCACATCGCCGCTCCGAACGCGGCGAAGACCGCGGCGGCCGTGGCGATCGTGGCGCGCGTGGTCCGCGCTGCCGCGTCCGGGTCGAGCGGGTGGCTGGCCAGGCCCGCGCCCGCCAGCCTGGCGCGCAGGCCCGTGACCGCCACGTTGGCGGCACGCGCCGGGGATCGGGGTCGCTCGGCGAGCTCGGCGATCAGCAATTCGGCGAACTCCTCGCCGTACCTCGATCGCCAGCTAGCCGGGTACCAGGCCAGCAGTGCGCGCACTCGCCAGGAAAGGCCGGCGCCCCGGATTCCCGTCGGCTCCGTGGTCATGCGGACGCCCAGCCGCTGGCCAGGCGACGCAGCCCCACCTCGGTGACCTTGCGCTGGCTCTCCAGGTAGGTGGCGAGGGCCGTAGCCCCGGCAGCGGTGAGCCGGTAGGGACGGCGCCTGTCATGGCTCTCCACGGCCTCGATCAGGCCGTTTGCCTCGAGTCGGCTGAGCGCCTCGTAGAGCGTTCCAGGCGCGAGCCGCACCGCGGCGAACGACTCGATGTCCTTGGTGAGCGCGTACCCGTGCTTGGGCCCGTCGGCGAGGCTCGACAAGATCAGGCTGGCCGGGCCCGATGACCGGCCCAGCGTCTCGATGGCCGCCGCGGGATCGGGTCCCGCTCGACCGGATGCTTCCTCGGTGCTCATGGCTGGATCATATATCGGTTGACGATGGATCGGAAGGCGAACTGTCCATAAGCTGGCAGGCGGTGTTGCCCAAGTCCATCGAGATGTGGTAGACACTGGTTTTTTCGTGCGGTTTTGGCTACAAACGTTTCCTAACAGCCAACTTCTACCAAGGAGCAGACATGGCGATCCGCCGGGCGACGCAAAAGCAGCAGGTCATAGAAAAGCTGTCCGAGCAGGCGCCCGCGGGCGAGCAGTTCATCGCCTGCGTGCACACCGAGACCGGGCCAAGCCCTTGGCTCAACGCGATCTTCGACCGGATCCCGTTCGTCGGCCTGTTCGTGGCCCTGTCAAGGAAGTACTACTTCTTTACGCTGACCAACACCTCGGTGCTTGTGAACGGCGCGAATCGGTTCACCAACCGCCCTGGCGAGGTGGTGGCGGTGTTCTCCAGGCACCAGTTCCCTGTCACCAACTACAACCGCGCCGCGGTGTGGAGCAAGTTCTACGTCCACTTCCCGGAGGCGAAGAAACCGACCAGGCTCAACGTGCACCGCTACTGGCGCGCGGAGCTCGACCAGCTTGCTGCCGCGTTCCCGGCCGGCCAGGCCGTGCCGGCGCAGGATCCAGGGAATCCGGCCTTAGGCCTGATGGGCCTGCCGGGCCGGGGACGTCAGGAGCGACTGGCGGTCCCCGGCCCGCGGCGGTGTCAGAACAAGTGGCCGGGAACGCCGTGCTTGGCGAACCACAGCCGGATGAACGCGCCGTACAGGGCGAGAAGCACGAGGACCACGGTCATGACCGGAGCGAGCACTGCGATCCACGCCCCGTGCTTTTCTGCCGGGACGTTGTTGTCCAGCATCCACATGAATCGCTCCCTGATCACCGGCGGGGTGATCGGGTGACGCACCCACACGGGGATCCTGCCTGTTGCCCGGGCCCTGGTCAGGCCGCGTGAGATGAAGAAGAGCTGTACGGTGTTCCCGATCGGCCGGTAGAGGCGGTGCACGACCAGGCCGGCGATGATCCCGATGATCAGCGGCTGCCAGTTCCAGGTGGAAAGGTACGTGGCGAGCCATGACGGCATCGCGACGGACAGGTGCAGGACCTTGTGGTGGAACGCGTGGTGCCATAGCCACGGGCCAGCGAAGTTGATCACCCAGATGCCGGCCACGACGATGGGCAGTGCCGCGACGATGATCAGCAGCGGCGCGGTGACGAGGCGGAACGCCCCGACTCGCTCGCCATGGACCTTCTTCCAGTTCGCCATCAGCGACTTCGCGAACAGGGTCGCGAGCACGCCCTCGTACACGTCGCGGATGTCGTGGCGGGCGACCGGCCACCACGCGGCATGGATCAGGCCGTCCCAGTCTGGCTTCAGGTACAAGATCGTGTGGCCACCGTAGGACCAGTGCACCTGGGTGATCAGGTAATACAGGGCGGAGATGATGTAGGCCCCGGCGGTAGCAGCGACCACCGTCCAGATGAGCTGTTGCACCAGCCGCAGGCGGATGCGGTGACCGTTGACCTTGATGTGGCGCGGGACGGCGGGCGACGTCGCCGTGACGGCGGTCACCTGCTGCTCACAACGCTCGGCGTCTTCATGTGACTTATTATGTTCCGGTCCGTTCTGTGATGCCTTCGGTCCGCCATCTGGTGTACGGTGCGGAGCGGAATGACTTGTCACCTATTCGCGCTCTGCTTCGACGCGAACGACCCGCTCCGGCTCGCGCGCTTCTGGGCCGGCGTCCTGGGCTGGGAGATGGCCGACGACCCCCACGATGGCGTTGCGCTCCTGCCGGTCGATGACACCGGGTTCCGGATCCGGATGCTCGCGACTGTTGAGCAGAAGGCCGGCCAGAACCAGATGCATTTCGATCTGACGAGCACGTCCCTGGAGGACCAGCAGCACACGGTGGCGAGGTCGCTCGGACTCGGCGCCAGGCACATCGATATTGGTCAGCGCCCGGAGGAGGGTCATGTTGTGCTCGCGGACCCAGAGGGCAACGAGTTCTGCGTGATCGGGCCTGGCAACGACTTCCTCGCCGACTGCGGATTCGTCGGAGCGGTTGCGTGCGATGGCTCGCAGAAGACCGGGTACTTCTGGAGCGCGGCGCTGGGCTGGCCGCTGGTCTGGGATCAGGACCAGGAAACCGCGATTCGCTCGCCGCGCGGCGGTCCGAAGATCACCTGGGGTGGTCCGCCACTGAAGCCGAAGACCGGGAAGAACCGGCTGCATTTCGACCTAGCCCCGCCCTCGCATGGTGATCAGCAAGCCGAAGTCGACCGTCTCGTCTCCCTCGGGGCGACTCGCGTCGACATCGGCCAGGGCGAAGTCAGCTGGGTGGTGATGGCCGATCCCGACGGCAATGAGTTCTGCGTACTGACCCCGCGCTAGGCGTGCGGCACGTCGATTACGCTGACGCGGCTACCAGGCGGCCCCAATGCCATCGTTCGTGTAGTCAGCCTTGACGGGGAGCGTGACTGTCCTGCCTGTCTGCGGGTTGATGCCGATCAGGCTTGTGCGCCGCGAGGCGTTTGAAGAGTAGCTGGCGAGCAGGAGCTCTCCTGTCGCGTCGGCGGACACCTGACAGAAGTAGTACTTTGCCGATCCCAGCGTCCAGGTTTGCAGCACCCGGGTCAGCTTGCCTGTCGCGGCGTCATAGGCGGCGAGTTCGCCAGCCGGCCCGTTGGAGACGCAGGCATAGAGCGTCCCCCCGTCGGGACTGATCGCGAGCGTCTGCGCATAGGGGATGGCCGGCACGATGCGGCTGGCGCCATCCACCGTTGCAGCGTGGGAATCGGTCTTCAGCAGCAGGTTGGCCCACCCTGATCTGGCGTAGAGCGAAAGGGCGAGAGTGTTCGCGCCGGTCGTGGCGGCAAGGGAGAACGTGTAGTCATCGCCCTCGTTGTAAGCCCAGGTACGGGTTCCGGCCTTGCCGCTGATGCCGATCAGCCCGTTCGGAGGTGCGATGTGGCAATGCACGGCGGAGTACGTGTAGGTGCCGCCGCCCGGGTTCGCGGCGATCGCGGAAGCCGCGCTGCCCGGGATCGAGCGCAGCAGCGTCAGCGCTGACGGCGTTCCGGTCGCGGAGACGCGGAAGCTGTAGTAGCGCGCATGGCAAGCCGCGGCTATCGAGGCCGGATTGGTGTATGCGAGGAAAGCCTGGCTGGTACCGCCGCTCACCACCCCCTCGAACCGCTGTCCGGCGGGAGCTTTGAGCGTCCCCACGGCGACACCGGTGCTCGTGTTAAAGACCTTCAGCGAACTCGCTTGGCTGACGACCGTGAACGGGGGGAGAACGGTCGCCGTGACAGCGGGCCGGGCCCGGGAGGTGCGTGCGGCAGCCGGGGTCGCTGCCATCGCGGTTGCGGTTCCTGCGGTTGCGGCGACGGCGGCGATCGCGGCGGCTGCGGCAACAATCCGGTGTTTCACGAGCTTCTCCTTAACTTGAGTAATCCTCACCTGGCATCACCAGGCGAGCTGGGCGCCCGGGTCAGGCAGGGCGGCACGGACGGGGATCGTCACTGGCGTGCTGGTCCGCAGGTCGAAGCCGATCAGCGTCGATGCCTGCTGCGGATTGGGCGCGACCGCGGCCAGCAGGAAACGTCCTGTCGGATCGAGCGAGATCTGGCAGCTGGGTGCCTGGCCCCGCCATTGGTACAGCACGCGGATCTGCGCGCCGGTCGCGGTGCTGTAGGCGGCAAGCGTGGCCGTCGGACCGCTGGACGCGCAGGCGTAGAGAGTCTGGCCGTCGGGGCTGATGGCCAGTGTTGCCGAAGCGGGCACGGACCGCAGGATGCGGCTGGCGCGGTCGACCGTCGGGGCGGTCGAGCCCGTGTTCAGCAGCATGTCCGCGGACGGGGCGGCCAGCGAGAAGGCGAGCGTGTGACCGTCGGCGGTCGAGGCCAGCGAGAAGGCATAGTCGTCGGCCTCGTCGTAGGCCCACGTCCGGTTCCCGGCCTGCCCGCTGATGCCGATCTCGCCGTCCGGAGGTGCGGTGTCGCAATGCACGGTGGAGTATGCGTAGCTGCCATCGCCGGGAATCGCGGCGACCGCGGTGGGCTGGCTGCCAGGGACCGAGCGGAGGAACGTCAGCGGGGACGGCTGTCCGGTCGCGCTGAGCTCGAACCTGTAGAAGTACGCGTGGCAGGCCGACCCGGTCAGGCCGGTGGCAGCCAGGAACGACCGCGTCGTCCCGCCGCTGGCCACAAGCTCGAAGTGCTGGCGGGCGGGCGCCGCGAGGGTCGCCACGCTGAGTCCGGTCCGGGTCAGGTAGACCCCGAGTGCTGAGCCCTTGTCGACGACGGTGAACGCGGGAGCGCTGGCCGCTGCGGTCGACCGGCTCCTCACCGCGTGCGCATGATGCCCGGCCAATATGCCCACGGGAACGGTAACCAGGACCGCCACGAGGGCGACCGCTGCCGCGGCCGCGAGCGCCGTGATCCCCCGCTTCGGCCCGGCCTTGGTGGCGTGGGGCTTGGTGACGACGGCCAGGTCGGGAATCTCGGCCGGGTCCACGGTGTCGGCGAGGGCACGGTAGAGGTCGCGCAACCGGTCTTGGAGAGCATTCACCGGTTCTCCTCCTGCGAGCTGAGCTGGCGAGCGAGCGTCGCGAGGGCACGTGACACCGTGGACGAGACAGTGCCCCGGCTGATCTTCAGGGTGGTACCGATCTCACTCTCGGACATGTCGAGGTAGAACCGCAGGGCGAGGATCTCTCGCTGACGGCGCGGCAGGCTCGCGACGGCGGCGAGCAACTCGCGGCGGTCCTCGCCATCGATGGCCGCGGCTTCGGCGGACCAGTCATGCGATGGGTGATGCAGCCACGCGATTCGCCGCGAACGGTGCACGCTGCGACAGCCGTTGACCACGCAGGTGCGCAGGTAGGAGACCGCGTTGCGAGGGTCGTCAAGCCTGTGCCACTGCCGGTGCAGTCCAAGGAACGCGTCCTGAACCACATCCTCGGCAGTGGCCCGGTCTCCCGTCAGCATCAGGGCGAGGCGCGTCATCGCGACGGCCTGCTCGCGATAGAGCTCCGCAAGGCCGTCCGCGCGCGGCTCGGCCCTGGTCAGCTTCGTGGCCACGGGCTACTACACGGTCGAGCGGCCCGGATTGCTGAGTCCATAGCCAACAATTTTGGGACGAGATCAGGCGCGCCGGGCGATGAGCCCCGAGGAAGGAACTGGCCGACGGGGATTAGCGCGGTCGGAGCGCACCAGCGGCTGCCCGAGGATTCACGCGCTGCCTACGGGCGGTTCCTGGTGGGCGAACTGGGTGTGGTAGAGCTCGGCGTATAGCCCGCCGGCGGTGAGCAGCTCGTGGTGCGTTCCGCGCTGGCGGATCTGGCCGGCGTCGATGACCAGTATCTGGTCGGCGTCACGGATGGTCGACAGCCGGTGCGCTATCACCAGCGAGGTGCGGCCGGCTAGCGCTGTCTTCAGTGCGCGCTGCACGGCGGCCTCGGATTCGGAGTCCAGGTGCGCGGTGGCCTCGTCGAGCACTACCACGGCTGGCGCCTTCAGCAGCAGCCGGGCCAGCGCGATCCGCTGCTTCTCGCCGCCGGACAGCCGGTAGCCACGGTCGCCCACGACGGTGTCCAGGCCGTCGGGCAGCGCGCTGATCAGCTCCCAGATCTGCGCCGCCCGGCAGGCCTCGGCCAGCTCGCGGCTGGTCGCGCCGGGCCGGGCGTAGTCCAGGTTCGCGCGGATGGTGTCGTGGAACAGGTGCGGGTCCTGGGTGACGACTCCGACCACGTCGTGCAGCGAGCCGAGGGTGACGTGCCGCAGGTCGGACCCGCCGATGCGCACCGTCCCCGCGTTCGGGTCATAGAGCCGCGCCGCCAGGTGAGTGATCGTCGTCTTCCCTGCGCCTGATGGCCCGACCAGGGCGGTGAGTTGCCCGGCGGGGGCGGTGAAGCTTACGTCCCTCAGCACGTCGGAGTTCGGGGCGGTGCTTTCTGGGGCGGGCAGGGCGATGGACTCCAAGGAGGCGAGCGATACCTCGGACGCGGCCGGGTAGCGGAACGACACGTGCTCGAAGACGATGTCGGGCGCCGGGCCGTCGGCCTGGGCCATCGCGCTGGCGTGCGGCCCGAGCCGGAGCGGAACCGCGCCTGGCTGGTCCTGGACCAGCGGCTCCAGGTCGAGCACCTCGAACACCCGGTCAAAGCTGACCAGCGCTGTCATCACGTCGACCTGCGCGTTGGACAGCGCGGTGATCGGCCCGTACAGCCTGGTCAGCAGCAGGGCCAGCGCGACCAGGGTGCCGACCTGGAGGGTGCCCCGGATGGCGAGCTCGCCGCCGATGCCGTAGACGGCCGCGGTGGACATCGAGGCGAGCAGGGTCAGCGCGATGAACAGCACCGAGCCGTACATCGCGGTGACCACGCCGATGTCCCGCACCCTGGCAGCCCGCCCGGCGAAGGCGTCGGCCTCGTCCTGCGGCCGGCCGAAGAGCTTGACGAGCATCGCGCCCGCGACGTTGAACCGCTCTGTCATCGTCGAGCCCATCGCCGCGTCCAGTTGCATCGATTCCCTGGTGTACCGCTGCAGCCTGCGCCCCGCCAGCCGGGCGGGGATCAAGAAGACCGGGATCAGCACCAGCGCGACGACCGAGACCAGCCAGGAAAAGTAGAACACCGCGGCCAGCACCAGGACCAGCTGCAGCGCGCTGGACACTACCGAGGACAGCGTCGATGTGATCGCCTGCTGCGCGCCGACCACGTCGCTGTTCAGCCGGCTGACCAGCGAGCCGGTCTGCGCCCTGGTGAAGAACGCGATCGGCTGCCGCTGCACGCTGGCGAACACGCGCGTGCGCAGGTCATAGACCAGGCCCGTGCCGACCCGTGCCGTGAGCCAGCGCTGGGCCAGGCCGAGAAACGAGTCGAACAGGGCCAGCAGGGCGACGGCGACCGCGGTGGCCAGCACGACGCTTGTGTCCTTGCGCAAGATGCCACGGTCGATGATCACGGCCAGCAGCACCGGGTATGCCACCGTCGCCGCCGCGTCCAGCGCCGCGACGCACACCAGCAGCACCAGGCTCCCGCGATAAGGCCGTGCGCACCGCATGATCCGCCGGACCGTCCCGGGCTTGATCCGCTGTCCGGTCACCGGCGAATCCCCGCTCATCGCCGCCCGCCAGTAACTCGCGTACATGGACACAGCTACCTCCCGGCTGCTGATGCTCCGGCGTCAGCACGCTTACTGCCACGCCGCGACGGCCCGCTCCGCCCTAACTACCCGTTGCCCGCAGGCCCGCGCGCTATCTGCCTGGTGACACAAATGTGCCTTGATGTTCTCCCGCGCGCGGCTAGCGTCATGTCCAGCGCGGCGGCGCGCTGGCGGCGCCAGCGCGGCGAAGCTCGCCGCAGGCCTCCGCGCATCAGAACTTCACCGCCGCTCACAAGGAAGCGGGCGGCCTCCCGTCGCAGAAATGGAACCATCGTCATGAAGCTGGCTGCGTCCCGTAGCCTCCAGCACGCCCGCGGCTACGTCGCCGGGGCTTCATCGGCCCCGTCGAGGGCTCCGGCGAGCTGGTTGCGCGACGTGACCCCCAGCTTGGGGAACAGCCGGTACAGGTGTGATCCGACCGTTCGAGGTGACAGGTAGAGCTGCTGGCCGATCTCGCGGTTGGTCATTCCGGTCGCCGCCATCTGGGCTATCTGGAGCTCTTGGGTCGACAGCTGATCACGCGCGGCTGGAATTCGTGCTCGGCTCTGCTCGCCAGACGCGCGCAACTCCTGGCGCGCGCGTTCCCCCCAGGGAACGCATCCCAGCGCGTCGAACACCTGCCGCGCGGCCCGCAGCGGCGCCCGGGACTCGGTGACGCGCCGGTGGCGCCGGAGCCAGGCCCCATAGCCGAGCTGCAGCCGGGCATAGTCAAACGCGTGATGCCTCAGATCGCTCCGCAACGCTAGGTCGTACCGCCGCTCGGTCCCGTCATCCGGGGCCAGCAGGGCACGGGCGTACACCAGGCCGCCGTGCAGCGTCGGCGAGGGCGTGCGCTGCGCGAGCGTTTCCAGTTCCTCGAGGATCGCGGCGACGACCTGGCGCTGTCCGCTTTGCGCGGCCGCATCAGCGAGATAGGTGATCGACATGAAGCGGGCCGCCTCGTGGAACGCCGGATCATTCCGGTCGAAGACCCGGCTGAGGTGCTCCAGCGCGACAGCAGGCCGCCCGGCGCCCAACCAGATCACGCCGCGCGCGAACGCGATCATGCAGATGAGGTCGTTCAAGCCCTGAGATATCGCCGTCTTCTCAGCCTCGGCGGCGAGCCGTTCCGCGGCCTCTGCCTCGCCGCGCAGGCCGCGAAGAGTGGCGCGCGCGATAAGCGAGCCCGTACGCCACCAAGACTGCCCGACTTCCTCGGCGAGCCGGCCGGACTCGTCTACCAGCATCTCAGCCGAGGCCCAGTTGCCCTGGGCGATCGCCACCCATCCGCACATCACCAGCACCTGGGCGAGCATCCCCAGCCGGCCCTGGGCGCGCAGCTGCGTCGCCGCGCTCCCCAGGAACCTGGTCGCGGCGTCGTGGTCGCCGATAGCGCGTGCCGCCATGCCCGCCAGGTACGCATCGTCGGCGCTCAGCTCATCTGCCGATGCTTCGATCACCGCCAAGCGCTCGGACACCACCGAGCCCCAACGGACGGGCCCTGTCATGGCCAAGATCGCAACGCGGCGCGGGTGCGTCTGCAGCACCCGCAGCCGCTCGACCGCTACCGCCACGCGATCGTGAATCTGCCCGCTGAGATCCGAACGCCAGCATCGAACCGCGGCGCCGAAGAGAAGATGCAGCGCGAGGTCGCTGTTTCCGGCCGCATCGGCCACCTCAGCCGCGTCGACGAGTGACTGCGTCTGGCCCTGATCGCCGGGGACAGCGTCCGCGAACGTGCTACGCAGCCACGTCAGTCGCGCGCGGTGCTCACCGTCCGGATTTAGCTGCTCGACCTCGCGCATCAACCGCCGCAGCAGGTCGACTTGCCCCGCTTCAAACGCCAGCTCGCCTGCCCTTAGCAGTCGCGAGCATCGCCGCGAAGGATCCGCGCTCAAGGTGGCCGCGCGCCGCGCGGCGGCTATGGCCACGCCTATCGCACCGCGCCGAGCCAGCCGAGCAGAAAGCAGCTCGACTTCGCTGGCGATGGACTCATCGGGCACGACCGTCGAGGCAGCCACGTGCCACAGGCGCCGGTCCGGCTCGCCGGTGAGCACGGCCGCCAGCGCGGCGTGCGCACCGCACCGGCGCCCGGCGTCCGCAGACTGGTAAATCGCCGAGCGAGCCAGCGGGTGGCGAAAGCTGATCGATCCGCCGGCGATTCTCGCCAGGCCAGCTCCCTCCGCCGGAGCCCAGGCGTCAAGCGGAACCTCAACCCCACCAAGCAAGGACGCCGCGGCCAGCAACTCGGCAACCGATGCGCGCTCGTCGGCGGCGGCCAACAGCAACAGGTCGCGTGTTCGGGCCGGCAGTGCGGACACCTGCTGGGCGAAGGCGTGCTCGAGCCTGGACGTCAGGGACACCGGGCCCGGCGACAACCCGCCGATCCCAGCGTCGTCGAGGCGCAACGCATCCGGGAGCTCCAGCAAGGCGAGCGGGTTTCCTGCCGCGATCTCCAGGACTCGCCGCCGCAGGCCCGGCGTGAGGTCCCCCGCCGATGCGTCCACCAGCTCACCGGCGGCCTCGTCGCTCAGGCCGCCTAGGCGTAGCTCCGGTAGGCCCGCGCTGTCGAGCGTGCTGGCGGCGCCGTTTCGCAACGCGAGCAACACGGCGATCGGCTCCGCATCCACGCGACGCGCGATGAACGCGAGAGCATCCGCCGTCGGCGGGTCGAGCCATTGCGCCTCGTCGACGACCAGCAGCAAAGGCACGCGCTCCGCCGCGCACGCGAGCAGGTTCAGCGCCGCCAGCGCGATCAGGAACGGGTTCGGGGCAGCGACGTCAAGCGCCCCGAACGCGGCCGACAGCGCGTCGCGCTGTGGTCCGGGCAAGCGATCCAGCCACGACAACACCGGGCGCAGCAGGTGATGCAGCCCTGCGAACGCTAGCGCGGTCTCTGATTGCGCTCCAGCCGTGCGCAACACGGAGACGCCCTTCGAGCTCGCCGCCGCCGAGGCCACCGCCAGCATCGCGGTCTTCCCGATGCCGGGATCGCCGCGCAAGACCAGCGCCCCACCTCGCTCGGGAATCTGCGCGACGAGCTGATCGAGCATCGCAACCTCGGCCTCGCGGCCGAACAGCGGCGAACCGGGCGAACCGGGCGAACCGAGTCGCGCCTGCAGGGTACTGGTTCGCATGCCTATCACCGTAACCGCAGGGGGCCGGGTCGGAAGAAGAGAGTTTCAGTCATATGACGCAAGCGAGGGCAGGGGCCACAGGCAAGGCTGGGAAAAGTACCGTCAGGTCGCTGTAGGACGCAAGAGGAGGAGCCATGGCGAACCCGGCTGAGCTGGAAACCAGCGAGCGGCACATGTCGATTGCCCGGCGGTGGTTCACGCAGGGATGGGCAGGGAACCTCGCGATGGCCGGCGACATCTTCAGCGAGGAACTGCGGACCAACGGTGTCCATGTCGGCGTGGCCGGACCGGTCGCCAGGATCCGCGACCGGCTGACCGGCTTTGCTGATCTCGCCACCAGCATTGATGACATGTTCGTCTCTGGAGACAAGCTCGCCGTGACTTTGATCTGGCGCGGAACGCACGCCGGCCCGTATGGCGGTGTGCCGGCGACCGGCAAGCCCGTCGAGGTGCGCGACTCGGCGATCTGGCACTTCCGTGGCGGCAAGGTCACCGAGATCTTCACGCTTCAGGACCAGTTCGCGATGCTGAAGCAGATCGGGTACCTCCCGGAGAATGTCCACGCCGCCTGACCGGCGCGACGGCGGCCTCGTCCCCACCTGGTAAGGCCACAGGCCCGGTGACCGGGAACAGTCAACTGACTCAAGCGAAAACCGCACGAGCCCGCAGAGGATGGCGTGCATCCGCTACCCCCATCACCGGACGGGACACGCCCATGACTGCCGCATCGACCCCGGTCATCTTTATCCACGGCCTCTGGCTGCACCCGCTCTCCTGGACCGACTGGGCCGACATGTTCGAGGCCGCGGGATACCTCCCTGCAGCACCGGGCTGGCCCGGCGTGCCCGACACGGTAGAAGCCGCTCGCGCCAACCCCGACAGCATCGCCAACCATGGAATCAACGACGTGACCAGCCACTACGCGGCAATCATCAGCGGCCTGCCGGCCAAGCCCATCCTGATCGGCCACTCCTTCGGGGGCATGATCGCCGAAAAACTACTCGGCCAGGACCTGGCGGCAGCGGCC
The DNA here is from genome assembly GCA_030045175.1 of Streptosporangiaceae bacterium. Taxonomy (GTDB): domain Bacteria; phylum Actinomycetota; class Actinomycetes; order Streptosporangiales; family Streptosporangiaceae; genus Chersky-822. Next base: position 17,941 of record JASIBM010000312.1, read on the forward strand.
ATCGCCATCGACGCCGCCCAGATCAAGGGCGTGCTGCCGCTGCCGCTATCGTCGCTGCGGTCCACCTTGCCCGTGTTCCGCAACCCGGCCAATCAGCACCTGGCCGTCTCCCTGACCGCCGAGCAGTTCCGCTACAGCTTCGGCAACGCTATAGACGCGGGCGAATCCAACGCCCTGTACCAGCAATGGACCATCCCGGCACCAGGCCGGCCCTTGTTCGAGGCAGCCGAGGCCAACTTCTCCCTGCATTCCCCCGCCAAGGTCAACACGACCGTCGACAACCGCGGCCCACTGCTGCTCATCATGGGCGGCCAGGACCATACGGTCCCGGAAGCCATCACCAAATCCACGCTCAAGCAGTACCGCCACTCCGGCGCGATCAACGACCTGATCGAGTTCCCCGACCGCGGGCACTCGCTGACCATCGACCACGGCTGGCGCGAGGTCGCCGGCGCGTGCCTGGACTGGCTCGACAAGCACGGCCTGTAGAAATTGGCCTACTCACGATGACAGACCCGATCGTCCTCGCTGACCCTGCTGACCCCGCACTACACCGTCGTGGCGGTCGGCGCGCAGGCCGCCGCGACCAGGGCATCCCCGACCGGCGTGCGCGAATACAGCACTGACCGGCCGGAGCGTGCCCGGCTCAGCAGGCCCCCGTCGCGCAGCACAGCCAGGTGGTCGCCGACCGCGCCGAGCGACTGCCCAAGCGTCGCGGCGAGCTGACTGGTACTGGCCGGATCTTCGAGCGCTATGAGCACGGCGGCGCGAGACGGCCCGACCAGCCGGTCCAGGCCGGTCACGCTGACGGGCCGCCGCGGGCGCTCCCACAAGGCAGCTACCCCGCGCGCGGGGTAGAACAGCGCGGGCGGCCACGGGGGATCCAGGCCCACGGCGAGCTTCGGCCAGATGAACACCGAGGGCACGAACAGCAGCCCGCGCCCGCCGAGGCAGGCATCGGCCTCAGTCCGGTCGGTGAGTTCGATCCGGTTGCCTTGCCAGCTCAGCCTGGGATGCAGGCCGGCCAGCGCGGCGGCCCAGCCCTTGGAAGCGAGTTGCCCGGCGCGGTACACCACGTCGCGTTCGAGTATGGCCCGCAACGTCACCCACTCGGGTTCGAGCAGCACCCGCCAGGCGACGGCCAGCACGTCAGCCACATAAGCGGTGACGTGATCGCCGGTCAGGATGCGCAGTACCCGGGGTTCTGGCTCGGGCTGCCGCCGCAGCGCCTCGGCCACCTCGTGGCGCGCCTGCGCGAGCGGCGTCGACCGGACCTGCGCCAGCAGGTCCTCGATGGTGGTCGAGACGCCGGCTGGTATCGGAGCCAGGAAGTCCGCGCCCCAGCCGCTCGGCTCCAGCGCGGCCACGATGTCGAGATCTGCCTCCCGGCGCAGCCGCTGGTAGCGGTCGCTGGCCCGGTTCAGCCAGGGCCGCAGCGCTGGCTCATCCGCCTGGCGTGACCGCCCGGCCAGCACGCGCAAGGCGGACAGGAGCTCCCAGAGGGGCGAGATGGCGAAGCGGCTCGTCGTTATGTCCTCGCTGCCAACCGCGATACGCACGTCTATCCCCGCATCTTTCGTCCCACGACGAAAGAATATCCTCGGCCGACATGCCTCCCTGACGATGTCGAGCATGACAGCCACTACGAGCGTGCGCGCGGCCCAGGCACGGTCGACCTACCGATCCGTGTTCGCGGTCGGAGAGTTCCGGGTGCTGTTCATCGGCCTGGTCATGTACGGCCTCGGCTTCGAATTCGAGATACTCGGCCTTTCCGTGCTCGTTTACGCGCAGACCCGGTCGGCGTTCCTGGCCGCGCTCGCGTTCAGCATGGGCTTCACGCCCCAGGCGGTGGGAGGGGCGCTGTTCACCTCGCTCGCGGACCGGCTGCCGCCGCGTACCGTCATCACGACCGGCCTGCTCATCCGCGCCCTGCCCGGCCTGCTGATCGGGCTCGCACCGAGGCTGCCGGTCGCGGTCATGCTGGCGCTGGTCGCGGTCACCGCGGTGGTCGCGCCTGTGTTCAGCGCCGCGATCTCGGGCCTGCTACCGGACGTGCTCGACGCAGACCGCTACGTGCTCGGCCGGTCGATCTTCAGCCTCACCTCCGCCGGCACCCAGATCCTCGGCCTAGGCCTCGGCGGCGCGATCCTGGCCTTGCTGCCCGCCCGCCGCGTGCTCCTGGTAGCCGGATGCGCCCTGGTCCTGTCGGCGCTGACCAGGATCGGGCTGCGCCCCCGCCCGGCCCGCAACGCGACTACCGGCGCCCGAGCCGGGGGCGCCCGAGCCCGCGGAACCGCCCGGGCGACTCGCGGAGCCATCCGCGCCACGCTGTCCGGCAACGCCCGGCTGCTCGCCGATCCGGCCGTCCGCAGCCTGCTGCTGGCCCAGTGGCTGCCCGCCTGGTGCATCACGGGAGCCGAGTCGCTGATCGTCCCTTACGCGCAGTCGCTTGGCCACCCGCCGAGCGCCGCCGGCCCGCTGCTCGCCGCGGTCCCTGCGGGCATGCTCGCCAGTGACGTGGTCGTCGGCCGGTTCTGCCGGGCCGAAACCCGGGAACGCCTGGCGTTCCCGCTGGCCATGCTCCTCGGTGCGCCGCTGCTCGCGCTTGCCTTCCGGCTGCCCCTTCCGGTCGTCGCCGGCCTGCTGTTCGTCAGCGCGCTTGGCTTCGGCTACCTGCTCGGCATCCAGCAGGCATTCCTGGACAGCGTGCCGCCACAGCTACGTGGTCAGGCGTTCGGCCTGAACTCCACCGGCCTGATGGGCGGCCAGGGCTTGCTCCCGTCGGCCGTTGGTGCCGTGGCATTGGCCGTTGGGGCTGGCCCAGCCATGGCGCTGTCCGGCCTGGCCGCCATCGTGACAGCGCTGGCGCTGCGCCGACCGCTCACCCGCGTCACCACCCGCCCGCTCACCCGGGCCGCCGCGCCGCCGTCGCCGTCCGGGCCAGCGGGATCCCCGCCGCCACGTTGAACACCATAACAACGCCCATCCAGGCCGATATGGCTTGCCGCCGGGACGCACGCGGCCGGAGTGAGTGGTGTCCGGACACGCCCTCGGGCCGGCTTCGGGGGCAATTGCCTATCTGTCTAGCGCGTCAGCTTGCGGATCCCTCATCCGCCAAGCCTCCTCCTTTGCTGCCCGAGCTTCGGCATAGCGACCCAGGGCGGACAGTTGCCTAGCTAGAACTCTCAGCGAGCTTTCGAGCCGGTGCGCGAAAACAGCGGGCCGTGCCGCCGCCAGGTCCCGGTAGATGGGCACGGCTTCTTCGATGGCGGCGAGCGCGTCTTTCCGCCGCCCTCGGTCAGCCAGCCGCAGTGACTGGTTGTGCAGCGATGTGGCGAGGTCGGGGCGGAAGGCGTCGGGCCGGGCTGCCGCCAGCTCGCGGCGGATGGCGACAGCTTCTTCGATCGCGGTCAGCGCGTCTTTCCGCCGTCCCCGGTCCGCCAGCCGCAGTGACTGGTTGTTCAGGGACGCGGCGAGGTCGGGGCGGAAGGCGTCGGGCCGGGTTGCCGCCAGGTCCCGGTAGATGGCGACGGCTTCTTCGATGGCGGCGAGCGCGTCTTTCCGCCGCCCCAGGCCCGCCAGCTGCACCGACTGGTTGTTCAGGGACATGGCGAGGTCGGGGCGGAAGGCGTCGGGCCGGGTTGCCGCCAGCTCGCGGCGGATGGCGACGGCTTCTTCGATCGCCGCCCGCGCGTCCTCCCACCGCCCCAGGCCCGCCAGCTGCACCGACTGGTTGTTCAGGGACAGGGCGAGGTCGGGGCGGAACGCGTCGGGCCGGGCTGCCGCCAGCTCGCGGCGGATGGCGACGGCTTCTTCGATGGCGGCCAGCGCGTCCTCTCGCCGCCCCAGGCCCGCCAGCCGGTTGGACTGGTTGGTCAGTGACGCGGCGAGGTCGGGGCGGAAGGCGTCGGGCCGGGCTGCCGCCAGCTCGCGGCGGATGGCGACGGCTTCTTCGATCACGGCCAGCGCGTCTTCCCGCCGCCCCAGGCCAGCCAGTCGCACCGACTGGTTGTTCAGCGACGCGGCGAGCTCGGGGCGGAAGGCGTCGGGCCGGGCTGCCACCAGGTCCCGGTAGGTGGCGACGGCTTCTTCGATGGCGGCCAGCGCGTCCTCCCGCCGGCCCAGGTCCGCCAGCCGGTTCGACAAGGTTCCCTGCCAGGAAGCCCGCCCGGAGGTGCCCGGAGGAAAGGTCGCGACGATGCGCCCGGTGATGCTGGCGTCGGCCTCGGCCAGCGCCACGCTCGGGTAAGGAATGGAGTTCGCGATTGCGATCATCGTCTCGCGGGGCGCCTCGATCCCGGCGAGCACTTCAGGAATCCCGGACAGGGCCGACTCGAGCACTGGCCTGGCCGCCGGGTCGTCCGCCGCCGCGCGGGCCAGCAAGACCAAGGCTTGCCTGGCCTGCCGCTCATCGAGCCCGGACAAGCACGCCTGCGCCAGCGGCGCCGACGCCGCCAGCTCTCGCGTGACGTGCAGCTCGGCGAGCCGGTCCGGTCGCAGCGACCCGAGCCAGCGCCCCTCGGCATCGGGCGGGTACAGCCCGCGCAACCACGACGCCACCGCGGGCGAGGGGACCGCCCCAGGAACCCGGCTCACCAGCCGCGCCGCCTCCTCCTCGCTGGCCGCGCCCAGCAGGCACGCCGCCGCCACCGCCTGCGACAACTGCACATCGCTCAGCCCGCCCGGCCCGCCAAGCAATCCCGCCACCTGGGCGGCGTCTTGCCAGTAACGTTTCTCGTGCCCCAGCAGGACCTCCAGCACCGTCCCCGCGTCCACCTCCGCCGCGCCGCCGCTCGCCCGGTCTGGCGATGCGAGCACCGTGACCAGCGCCGCCGCGTGCAGGTCCAGAACCCGCCGCCGCTCCGCCCCTGTCACCCCGACCAGGGCCGGATCAGGCGCAGCCACGCCCAGCTCAGCGGCGAAGTACGGCAGCGCGCCCCGCACCACGTCGGCCGGGCTGATTCCCGGCCCGGCCGCGTCGGCCAGCTTGATGATCTCCCGGCTGGCATCGGCGACCATGTCCCGGACCGGCTGCCCGCCGCCTTTGAGCCGCTGCCACCACTCGCCAGCCTGCCGGGCCAGTAGCAGCACCTTGACCCGCTCTGGGTCACGGGCCACCGAATCCAGCAGCCCGCCCAGCCCGCCCAGCCCGGCCAGCCCGGTCCGCGCGTCCGCGTAATCGACCAGTAGCAGCAGCCGCCTGCGCCCGGCCACGGCGCGCTCAGCCGCCAGCGCCCCCGCCTCGCTCCCGGCATCCACCTCCGCGCACCGCCAGCCGCCCGCCCCGGCCAGCCGCCCCCGCAGCTCCAGCGACAGCCTGGTCTTCCCCGCCCCGCCGCCCCCAGTCACCAGCCTGACCAGGCCAGCGCCATCATCGGCGCACCACCCCAGCAGCGCGGTCAGCTCCTGCTCACGGCCGCTAAACGGGACTATCCCCCGCGCCGGGTCCAGCAGCGACGCCGGACCCGTCCGCTGGGCCGCGGGCTCCACCCAATCTGGCAACCGCGACACGCCGTCCTTCCCAAGCCACTCGCGCCGTTAACCCGGCCGCACACTGCTACCAATCGCCGGGAATAGCTCAAGCCCGACAGTACCGGCGCCCATGCCTTGACGATTCTCGTCCAGCACTACAACGTCAAGGCCAGAACGCGGGCCAATAGGGCAAGCCAGGAACGACGACCTGACCGAACTACTTGAGCACGGCCACGACAGTGACGATCCGCTGGTGTCGGCGTTGCGGGAGGAACTGCGA